>JASHZA010000152.1 GCA_030042765.1 Candidatus Binataceae bacterium
GCCTGAGGAGATGAAGAAGCTGGGATGGCCGCCGATGCCCGAAACCGAGGTCAATGAGACCCTGATCACCGGCTTCAACGACCCGATCGTTCGTCAATCGGGCGTGCCTGGTGGCGGCGGAATCATGACGGCGGCCGAGTTGGCGCTCTTCTATCAGGGTCTGCTGCACAATCCGCCGGTTGCAAACGGTGCACCCATCTGGAAGCCGGAGACGCTCAACGAGGCGCTGCGAGTCCGTTCGGGCGACTATTTCGATCCGATCTTCAAATACAGGTGCAACCGCGCACTGGGCGTCATCGTTGCCGGCAGCGACGGATTTGCGAACTACCGCGGATTCGGCAAGACCAATTCCCCCGACACGTTTGGACATGGTGGCGCCGGCGGGCAGATCGGATGGGGCGATCCGGCGACCGGGATCTCGCTCGGTTACTGCACCAACGGCTTCGACCGCAACGATCTGCGGCAAGGCCGTCGCGGCGTGGCGATCTCGAGCATGGCCGCAGTTTGCGCAGCGTAAATCGCGTTGACTGGCGCTATTTCCTGGGTGACATCCTTGATAGGGGTGTGACAATGAAGTTCCTGGTTACCCTCGAACGCGACGAAGAAGGATGGATCGTCGCCGAATGTCCATCGCTTCTAGGATGCGTTTCGCAAGGCCGTACGATCGACGAGGCGCTGGCTAATATTCGCGAGGCTATCGAACTGAGCCTGGAGACGCGCCGAGAGCTTGGAATGACTACCGAGATCGAGATTGCAGAGGTCGAGGTCGAAACTCCAGTCTGAGTGAAATCTTGTCTCACCGAGCGTGAAAAAAATTTGATAGTAAATCGCGGGCTTCGCACCTTGCCATGGTGTGACCGTTGAGTCAGGCCGTTTCGCGTTGCACACTCGGCGCGATGGCACGATTATCAGTGTGTTCTGGGGTGCAGGCGGTGCGGGCGTTCGAACGTGCAGGATGGGTGGTCGCGCGACAGAAAGGTAGCCATGTGACTCTTATCCGACCGAACTCAAAGGTTGTTTTGACAGTGCCGCTACATGGCGAATTGGGCCCAAGAATACTGAGATCGCTGATCCGCAAGGCTGGGCTGACGACAGAAGAATCTGCGAGTTATTTGAAAGCCTGAACGGCAGCTATTGTAAGCTGCCTCCACTTGCGAGGCCACCCCGACGAAAACTTACGCCAGGAACGGATTTTCGATCACGATCGTAGCTTCGCGCGAGGCGCCGACGCTCACGATCGCGAGCCGCACACCGCATAGTTCGCCGATGCGTTCGAGATAACGGCGCGCGTTGGCCGGCAGGTCCGACAAACTGCGTGCCTGTGTGATGTCCTCGCGCCACCCCGGCATTTCTTCGTAGATCGGTTTGACCTTTGCCAGCAGGCGACGATCGGGCGGGATTTCCGCATAGCTCTGTGCGCGCATTTTGTAGCCGGTACCAATCCTGAGCGGATCGATTCCGGTCAAAACGTCGAGCTTGGTGAGCGCGAGTCCCCACATCCCGTTGAGCCGTATCGCGTGACGCGCCAGCACCGCGTCGAACCATCCGATTCGCCGCGGACGGCCGGTCGCGCTGCCGAACTCCGCGCCTTCTTCGCGCAGCATGTTGGCGAGCTTGCCCTCGATCTCGGTTGGAAACGGTCCCGCGCCGACGCGAGTCGTGTAGGCCTTGCTGATCCCGAGCACTGCCTCGAGTTCGCCGGGCGCGATTCCCGCGCCTCCGAAGATCGCGCACGCCCCGCAGTTGGAAGAAGTCACGTAGGGGTAAGTGCCGTGATCGATATCGAGCATCGCGCCGTGCGCGCCTTCGAACAGGATGCGCCGGCCCGCCTTGACGGCCTCGTGCAGGAGGGCGGCGGTGTCGCACAGGTAGCGCCGCAGGCGCGTGCGCACCTTGCTCATCTGCTCGAGAATTTCACGGCCGTTGACCGGCTTCGCCTTGAGCAGAGTCTTCAAGTAGAGGTTCTTGTCGCGGATATTGCGCTCGAGCTTTTCCTTGAACGCGCTGAAATCCGTCAGGTCGTCGAAGCGCAGCCCCGTGCGCGCCATCTTGTCTTCGTAGGCCGGGCCGATCCCGAATCCGGTCGTGCCGATAGCGCGACTGCCGGCGCGGGCCTCGCGTGCGTGGTCGATCGCTCGATGATACGGCATCACCATGTGCGCGTCGTAGCTGAGCTTCAGCAGCGAATCGTCGCGCAAGCGTCCGCGCCGCTTCAATCCGTCGACCTCTTCCATCAACGCGATCGGATCGACCACGGTGCCGTTGCCGACAACGCAAACTTTGCCCGCGTGCAGCGCGCCGGCGGGGACCAGCCGCAGAATGAATTTTTCGTCGTCGACCACCAGCGTGTGCGCCGCGTTGTTGCCGCCCTGAAAGCGGACAATCACATCGGCGTCCGCCGCGAGCAGATCGACGACTTTACCCTTACCCTCGTCGCCCCATTGCGCGCCGACGACTGCGACTGTCTTCATAGCGATAGCCCGGCCGATTCAGGAGATGGCCGCGCACGCAACTCCCTCCGCGCTTGCGGCGCCGTTGTACGGGATCCGCGCTCCATCACAGTTTGATCAGCGAGGCGGAAGTTATGGCCGGAATCGTTTTGAGACCGTCGAGCACCGGGGCCGGCACCGGGCCGTCCACTTCGACCAGGCTGAGCGCGGTCCCGCCCGCTCGGTCGCGGCCAAGTTCGAGGCCGGCGATATTGATGCCGGATTGTCCGAGGATGGTGCCGACGGCGCCGACCACCCCCGGAACGTCGCGATTATGCAGCATCAGGAAGTAACCCTCGGGAGCGGCCTCGATCCGGTAGCCGTCGATTCGGATCAGCCGGAGCGCGCGATTGCCGAAGACCGCGCCGGCAACTTCGTGCATGCCGCGTCCGGTTTCCACCATGATCGTCAGCGTGTTGGTATAGTCGACGGTTCCGCGCGATCGGGTCTCGGTCACCGTAATCCCGCGTTCGCGCGCGATGAACGGTGCATTGACGAAGTTGAGTTCCTGATCAAGAAAACCGCTCAATAGTCCTCTGAGCACCGAAGCGATAATCGGTTCGGCCTTGAGCTCGGCAGCTTCGCCCGCGAATCCCACAGTAACGCGGGTCGGAGCTTCCGCGATCAGTTGCGAAGCCAGGCGGCCCAGTTTCTCGCCGAGCCTCAGGTGAGGTCCGAGAGTTTCGAGTTCCTTGACGCTGAGCGCCGGGATATTCACGGCGTGGCTGACGGTTCCGTCGACCAGGAACTCGATGATCTGGTTGGCGATATCGACCGCGACCTGGACTTGCGCCTCGTCGGTGGCGGCGCCCAGATGGGGTGTTGCGATCACACTGTCCAGCGTGAGCAGAGGATGGTTCGGCGGCGGCGGCTCTTCGACAAAAACGTCGAGCGCGGCGCCCGCGGCCTTGCCCGACTTGAGCGCCTCGTACAGAGCGCCTTCGTCGACGATTCCACCGCGAGCGCAGTTGATGATGCGCACCCCTTTTTTCATCATTTCGAACGCTGTCCGCCCTACGATTCCGCGCGTCTCCGCGGTCAGCG
>JASHZA010000153.1 GCA_030042765.1 Candidatus Binataceae bacterium
CCGCCGAAATGTAGCTGAACATCGAAGACTGCTGATGATCCGTCCCGCGCATTCCGCCTCCCCCGCACACCACCAGATGGCCACTATCCTACTATATAATCGACTGAGAAACGTTCGTTTTTCCGCAACCTGCTAGCCTTCTGCCTCTCCGGAAATTCATTGACAAGAAATCCCAGAAATTCACTCGCTACGAGATCGACCTCCGCAACGTCGGGCGGCAGGTCGCGGATGAAATTCAGCTCCCCTCGGAGCACCGATGCAGTATGGCTGTCGTTCGGCTCAAAGCCCTGAGGCACGATTCGCCCGAGCCCGTCGTAGTAGAGTGCGGCTAACTTCAACCATTTCTCATCATGAAAGTGGATATATGGGTAATACAGTGAGTATCCGTATTCTGCGGAAGCCATTTTCACTTACCCCGAGTACGTTCGACGAGCCAACACGCGCACTGGTCCCGAAGCCGCCTATCCACGAGTCTCGTCTTCTTATCTTAGCGTCGTTATCTCCATTTGAACCTGCACTCAATCTTCCGATGTTGGACGATCGCTGCGGCCAGTTCCTGCATCAACAGCCGGCGGTTCGAGGCGCACCACTTAGCCATTCCTAAGCGTCGCTCGTGTGCAACCACGGCAGGCGTTCCTCAGGAAAGTAGTGTTTCGTCGGCCGAAGCCGCGCGGCTTGATCGAATGCACCGACATGGAAATGCGTTTCCTTCGTGACGGGCAGGCTTTCGCAAGTCAAGGTCGACCCGCACCTGGCGCAAAATCCGCGCCGCGTTTTCCCTGGCGAAGAATCAAACTTGGTTATCGCGCCTTTGGTAACCGTATAAGCCTCACGGTCGAACGCCACGAAGACGGAAACCGGTGCGCCGCTATGCTTTCGACAGCTTTCGCAATGACACCAATATATTCCCTTCGGTTCACCGGTCGCGATAAAACGGATCGCACCGCACAGGCAGCCACCTTCAAGCTGCTCATTCGCGCCGCTCATGATCTGATCCTCCGCTACTTTGATTGTGCATGCGTATTCCACCGGATCGGTGGCAACAGGTATCCAGGTTCATTTGCAATCGACGAGTGTAGAACGACACTGCCGCCCGAACTGTGGTTTATCGAAACTCCGGCATGACCTCCTGCGCGAACAACTCCATCGAATGCCTGACCGTCGCGGGTTCGATCAGTCCGCCTTGATTGAAGTAGGCAAGGAATTCGTCGGCATGGAATTCCTCCTTGATCGCACGAATTCGGTCGATGCAGTGCGCCGGATCGCCGAACACCGCCATGCTGGCGTCGACGTCTTCGTAGGTAATCCGTTCGAGCCTTGCCAGCACGTCGCGGAAGGTTGCGTATTCCTGGCCGGTGGTCTGCCCCAGGGGTTGAAGCCGCTCACCGGCCGCCCGGAAGAAGTTCTTGAGACTCGGCTCACATTCGCGGCGCGCCTGTTCTCGGGTCGGAGCGACGTGAACCGGAAAGGCCAGCGCGATATTCTGTTGCACGCCGGGCTTGAGGGTCTCGCGATGAACCGCCACGTATTCGCGCAGCCGGTCGGGCGGATTGATCAGCGGCGAGGCAAAGATCGGCAGCCCAAGCCTGCCGGCGATCGTAAAGGTCTCCGGGCTGTTCGCGGCGAGCCGGATCGGCGGATGAGGCTTCTGAATCGGCTTGGGAACCACCGAAAGATCTTCCGCCTGAAAGTACTTGCCATGATAGGAGAAGCGTTCCTGCGTCCACGCTTCGCGGATTACGGTGAGGGCTTCTTCGAAGCGTTCCCGGCTCTCGTCGATGGGAATGTTGTAGCCGGTATAGTGAATCGGCGAAGTGCCGCGGCCGACGCCGAACTCGAGACGGCCTCCGCTCAGGATATCGGCGGTAGCGGCTTCCTCCGCCATCTTTACCGGGCTGTGCAGAGGCAGCAGTGAAACAGCGGTGCCCAGACGAATCCGCCGGGTGCGCTGAGCGGCCGCGGCGAGGACCATCAGAGGGCATGCGAGGATCGAGGAGCTGCGGCCGAAGTGGAGTTCCCCGAGCCAGACGGTATCGAAGCCCAGTTTGTCGCCGAGTTCGATCTGGGCGAGGATATCCTCATAGCGCCGGCTCTCGACTTGTGAATCCGCGCATGGCAGTTGATCGAAAAACCCGAAGCGCATGGCCGCTCTCCTTTTCTTTCAGCGAGATCAGATCTCTTCGTCTCGACGGCGATCGCATGATTCAGCTCACGGCTTGGTAATCTGCCGAACCTTCTTATCGGCCCTTGCCCGGCAAAGCGTCAAGCGAAGCGTGACCATTGCAAGCGCCTGCCGTTCGTCCGTTGCGTCGGGCTGGATGGCGCGGCAGAGTGTTACGGATCCGAAAACGAGGCGATCCTATGAGCAACGCATCAGGAAACAAGACCCGGTCGGCGGAAATCCGCGCGCGCGTGGGTCATCCGATAATCGACTCCGACGGCCATGTGGTCGAGTTTGAACCGGCCCTGCTGGACTATATTCGTGACGCCGGAGGGGCCAAGGTCCTCGAACGTTACAAGACCGCGTGGGATACCGCCTTTTACTTTCGCTGGAACCATATCTCGCAGGAGGAGCGGCGAGAATTTCGGGTGCCGCGTCCGGTCTTCTGGCCGTATCCGGCGAAGAACACGCTCGACCGTGCGACGGCGGCGCTGCCGCGGCTGCTCTATCAGCGCCTGGACGAGATGGGCCTT
>JASHZA010000154.1 GCA_030042765.1 Candidatus Binataceae bacterium
GATCGATACGTCCAAGGCCGAAACCGGCTCATCAAGTACCAGAAAGCGCGGGCCGACCGCGAGCGCGCGGGCGATCCCGATACGCTGGCGCTGGCCGCCCGAGAATTCGTGAGGATGGCGGTCGAGTGCATCCGCGCCTATCCCAACCGTGCGGAGCAATTCGCGGATTCGTTCCTCCTTCTCACGGCCTTGGGCGAGCCTGTGAATCTCGATTCCCTCACCGACGATCGCCCTCACCTTCATGCGCGGATTCAGCGAAGCGTACGGATCCTGAAAGACCAACTGCATCTCGCGTCGCAGGCTTCTTAGCTGACCACGCGAGAGGCTGGCGAGGTCGCGCCCGTTGAAGAAGACCCTGCCCGCCGTCGGTTCGATCAGCCAGAGAATAAGGCGGCCGAGGGTCGATTTGCCCGACCCCGATTCGCCGACCAGTCCGAGCGTCTCACCAGCGCGGATTTCGAGGTCGACGCCGCCGACCGCCTTGACCGTCAGGCGTTTGCGTCCAAGCAGATCTTCCGCTCCCGCGGGAAACTCCTTACGCAGCCGCTCGCATCGAACCAGCGGTCCACCGCCGGCGAGTCGCGAGGGTGGCGACGGACTAGACGCGGAAGCAGGCGACATAGTGGTCCGGCGCCTTGCGCTCGAGTTTGGGCTCGATGCGGGCGCACTCATCGACCGCAATCGGGCAGCGCGGATGGAAGCGGCATCCCGACGGCGGATCGAGCGCACTTGGAATAACTCCGGGTATGGCCTGGAGCCGGTGATGGCGCTGGCCGTCGACGCCAGGAATTGATGCGAGCAGCCCCTTGGTATAGGGGCTCAGGGGATTAAGGAAAAGCTCGTTGGTCGAGGTCTGCTCCATCACTCGCGCCGCATAGAGAATTGTAACGTCGTCGGCATATTGCGCGACGATTCCAAGGTCGTGGGTCACGAGAATCACGGCCAAGCCGAGCCGCACCTGCAGCTCGCGGATAAGGTCGAGAATTTGCGCCTGGATAGTTACGTCGAGCGCGGTCGTGGGCTCGTCGGCAATGAGCACTTTAGGATTGCAAGCGAGCGCCATCGCGATCATAACCCGCTGGCGCATCCCACCCGAGAGCTGGTGCGGATAGTCGTCGACGCGCCGCTCCGGGTCCGCGATACCAACCATCCGCAGCGCCTCGACCGAGCGTTCGCGCGTTTCGCGCCGGGCGGTCCGCTGATGAAGCCGGATAGCCTCGCCAATCTGGCTGCCGATGGTGAACACGGGGTTGAGCGAAGTCATCGGCTCCTGAAAGATCATCGCGATTCGTGCGCCGCGCATCGAACGCATCTGGGCCTCGCTGAGCTTGAGGAGATCGACGCCCTCGAACATGACCGAACCGCCGACAATTCGTGCGCCCTCGGGCAATAAACGCATTATCGATAGCACGCTGACGGTCTTGCCCGAGCCGGATTCGCCGACCACGCCTGTCAGCCTGCCCGGCGCGACCGAGAAACTGACTCCGTCGACCGCGCGGACTTCGCCCTGGGCGGTGAAGAACGAAGTGCGAAGGTCTCTTACTTCAAGCAGCGGCTGCACGCGACAATAAACTTATCATCCGGCGGCGTGCGCTCGGAAGACGACCTCGCGCGGTTGCAAGGATTAGCCGCGCGCGAGTTCCACCAGCGCCTGCGCACATTCGATCGGCCGGGTGAACATCAACTCGTGCCCAGCCTTGATCGAATACGTGCTCGGGTTGCGCAGGCGGCTTGATTGTCCCGGATGCCATTTTTTCGGATCCCCGGCAACGAGGTCCTCCTCGCAAATGACGTAGCTGGTGGGAAGATCGAGCTTGTGAAATTGCTTCATCGGAGCGATCTCGCGCATCGGCCCGGCCGCTTCGGGGACGAGCGCGGCCAGCACAAAATCCTGCAGGTCGCGCGAGGCATCCTGCATGAAGTAACGGCGAAAATAATTTGCTTCCATCGTGGTGGATAGCCCACCGTCGACCTCCTGCATCGCCGCAGCGGTCTCCGGCGTCATCATGTTTGCGACGAAATCGTCCATCAGCGTCATGTCCTCGGGCGGGACCACGGCGGTAACGTAGATCACGCGCTTGATACGCTTGGGGATCTTCACTGCAACGCCCGAGATCGTGAGACCGCCGAGGCTATGTCCGGCAAGCACGACATTGTCGAGGTCGCGCTGCTCGATCAACCGCACAACGCTGTCTACCCAAACCTCGCGCGTCACCTTTGAATGGTGCAGAGGACTCGTCCCGCGCCCGGGCAGGTCGAGCGCGAACGCGCGGTGACCGTCCAATTCGAGCTGGCGCATGACGGCCGCCCAGCACCATCCGCCGTGCCACGCCCCGTGTATCAGTACGAAGTTTTCTGCCATTCGATTCTGCTCCGCATCCAGAGTTGGTGGAGAGTTACCCAGCGCGGCGGCGGGTGTAAAGATCAGCGCAGATTACCCGGATCGAGCCGGTCGCGGAGATAATCGCCGAGGAAATTGAAGGACATCACCGCCACCGATATGAAGAGCCCGGGAATGAGCACCCATGGGTAATGTTCGATATTTTGCGGGTCCATCGCCTGCGATAGCAGGTTGCCCCAACTCGAAGCGGGCTCCTGGATACCGAGTCCAAGCAAAGAGAGCGCGCTTTCACCCAGGATGTAGCCGGGGATCGAGAGTGAAGCGTTAACCGCCGCAAATCCGAGCAACGACGGGATCACGTGGCGTCCGAGCAGACGGCGCCGCGAACCGCCGAGTGCGCGCCCCGCCTCGACAAAGGGCGCCGAACGCACCGACGCGGCCATCCCGCGAATCACGCGCGCGAATCCCGCCCAGCTGATGAAGGCCATGATCGCTACGATCATGAAGAAGGTCGCCACCGTGCTCATCCCGGAAGGGATAATCGCCGCCAGCGCAAGCAGGAAATAGAACGACGGTAGCGACATCTCGATTTCGCACCACCGCATGATCAGATTATCGATCAAGCCGCCGGTATACCCGGAGAAGGCGCCGACCGTAATCCCGAGAGAAAAGCTGATGAAAACGCCAACCAGCCCGATGCACATGCTCACGCGCGCGCCATAGACGATGCGTGAGAAAAGATCGCGGCCCAAGCCTTCGCTGCCCAACAGGAACCACGGATCGGCGGGCGATTCGGTCGTGAACAGGTGGCCGTTATGAAAGAAGCGCACGTAAGTCTTGCGGCTGCAATCCTCGACGAACTTGCGCGCTAGCGAATCCTGGAGCTTCATCGGATAGGCGTAGAAGAACCCGTGCACCCATTCGGCGGGCGCGCTCAGATGGAGCCGCATCGGTGGACAATCGGGCAGGTTTCGATACTGGTAAGTCGGATCATAGGGAGCGATCAGAGGCGACGCTGCGGCAAAGAAGTAGAAGAGGGCAAGGCAAATCACCGATAGGCGCACCGCCCATGAGGCCCTTCGCCACTCATCGCGGAGGACACCGGCGATTGACCACCGCGGCCTGAAGATCCGGCATGGCTCGGACGCGAGTGGGCGTGGCAGTGCGCTCATTGCGACGCCATCGAGGAGAAATCGACGCGCGGATCT
>JASHZA010000155.1 GCA_030042765.1 Candidatus Binataceae bacterium
CAAGCTGATGCAGAGCGAACGAGGTCTGCATCGCGGCGACCCGGCCCTGCACGTCTTCCATCGCGTTCCCGGATTCCTTGGCCATTTTGAGGGCGAACAACGGCTTGCGGGCGATCTTCGTTGCCATCGCGAGCGCTGTATCTTGTAACTGATCGCGGGGCACGACGTGGTTGACCATGCCGAGCCGATGCGCCTCCTGCGCGGTCATCCAATCGCTGGTGAAGAGGAACTCCTTAGCCTTGCGGGCGCCCATTTCCCACGGATGGGCGAAATATTCCACTCCGCCGATGCCGAAGCTGACGGCATGATCCACGAATTCGGCGTCTTCGCTGGCGATAATTATGTCGCAGGGCCAGATCAGCATCAGGCCGCCCATGATGCACCTGCCCTGGACCGCGGCAATCGTGGGCTTGGGGATGTTGCGCCAGCGTTCGCTGAAGCCGATGTAGATTTCCTTCTCGCGCGCCATCTGCGACTCCGCCCCGGCGCAGGTGAAGCCGCACCAGGTGCCGACGGTCTTGTGCTGGAGCATCGCCTGCGCCCCGTTCGCTTCGCGCAGGTCGTGGCCGGAAGAGAAATGGGGGCCGTTGGCGGCGAGGATTATTACCTTGACGCTGTCGTCCTGCGCGGCCGCGTCGAAGGCGTCGTTCAATTCGTAGAGGAAATCCGTGTTCTGGGAATTGCGGGTTTCGACCCGGTTGAGCACGATGCGTGCGACGTGATCGGCGGGCGTTTCGTAAACGATATATTGAAAATTCTTCATCACATTCCCTCCCGGCCTGATGGGGCGCTGCGCGCTTTGGAGCGCGCGGTGGCGCCGGACTTTTCCAATAGCAGGGCTCTGGCTCCGCTACAAAAGAACGGATCGGGCGCGACGCCGTGCAATCGCGAACGGATTGCGGTATCTGTGGCGAACCTGAGGCAGGATCATTGAATCAGCGCGGGAGGTGACGTCATGGGACGGCTCGACGGCAAGGTCGCATTGATTGTTGGCGGCGGCGCGGACGGTCCGCCAAACCCTGGCGAGACGCTTTCGATTGGCAACGGCCGCGCGACCGCGATCATGTGTGCGCGCGAAGGCGCAGCAGTCATGGTCGCGGACAAGAATCCGACGCTGGCCCACGAGACGGCTTCGGCGATTCGCGCCGAGGAAGGCCGGGCCGATTCGGTGGCGGCCGACGTGAGCAAGGAGGACGACTGCCGGCGCGCGGTCGAGGAGACGGAGCGCCGCTTCGGCAAGCTCAACCTGCTGGTCAACAACGTCGGTATCGCGGTGGGCCGCTCCCTCCTCAATACGACCATCGACGAATTCAACCTGATGTACGAGGTCAACCTGCGGAGCCACTTCCTGATGATGCGTTACGCGCTGCCCGAGATCGTAAAGGCAGGCGGCGGCGCGATCGTCAACGTTTCCTCGGTCGCGGCGATTCTGGCGGGGAGCGGTATCGCCTACGAAGCTACGAAGGCTGCGCTTTTGGGACTATCGCGATCGGTGGCCGTTCGCCACGCGCGCGACAATGTACGCGTCAACACCATCCTTCCGGGACTGATCAATTCCTCGATGGTGCGGCGCGAGATCGGAGACCGGGAAGAGCGCGTCGCGCCGCGTATCCCGATGGGCCGGCAGGGGACGCCCTGGGAGATCGCGAAGGCCATCGTATTTCTGCTCTCGGACGACGCTTCGTATATCACCGGGATACAGCTTATCGTTGACGGCGGAATCACGGCCGGCGAGGGCATGAGACGGCGCAGCACCCAGAGTTCAAGCGGGTGATGGAGTCGCGCTCGCGCGCTGACTAGTCGCGATGGCCGAGGGCCTGGGCGAGTCCGTCGCCCAACAAGTTGAAGCCCAGCACCGAAAGGCCGATCGCAGCCCCAGGCACGGTCGTGAGGTACGGCGCCACCAGCAGAAACTGGCGCCCCGCCTCAAGCATGTTGCCCCATGAGGGTGTCGGCGGGCGCGCGCCAAGTCCGAGGAAAGAAAGCGCGGCCTCGGCCACGATGATGCCGCTGACGCCGAAAGTCGCCTGCACCGCGAGCGGCCCCGCAAGTCCGGGCAGAAGATGGCGCCAAAGCAGCCGTACCTCGCCAGCGCCGAGCGCGCGCGCTGCCTGGACATACTCACGCTCGCGCAGCGAGAGCACCTGACCGCGCACCAACCGCGAGTAACCGGTCCATCCCATAGCAGTGAGCGCAAAAACGAGGTCGATCAGGCCAGGGCCAAGGATTGCGGCCAACGCGATCGCGAGCAGGAATCCGGGGAACGCGAGCACGATATCGACCGCACGCATGACAAGGCCGTCGGTGCGGCCGCCCGCCAGCGCCGCGGCGCCGCCGATGAGGCTGCCCGCGACGAGCGAGAAGGTGACCACCGAGATCGAAACGGCGAGCGATAGGCGCGCGCCCCAGACCATCCGGGCAAGCATGTCGCGTCCAAGAGAATCGCATCCAAGCCAATGGCCCGGGCCGGGCGGTGCGAGCGACAGGCTGAGATCGATTGCAAGCGGATCGGCGCCGACGGCGGACGGTCCAGCCGTCGCGGCGATTAAGATCA
>JASHZA010000156.1 GCA_030042765.1 Candidatus Binataceae bacterium
TCAGCAATCCTTGTTGAATCACAAGCCCCGGGCCAAACGCGTCGGGCGACTCCCAGTTGTCGAGGTCGGTCCCCTTTTTGAAGTCATAGTAGTCGTTGATCAGGTTGGCCGCGGCCTGTAGAAGCATCGCCGCCACAACCGCCGTCAAATATCTAACGACGGAGAAGGCCGCGCCGCCATAGAGCCCGAGGAAGGACCCTACGGTGACGCTCATAAAAGGCATTCCGAGCGTAAAGGCGCGGCTTGCCTGCAGCCACAGCCTGATCGATCCGGGGCGGGACCGCGCCTCGGGAGAACCTGTGCCAGTCCGGTCCATGAGACACCACCTTCGCCGTGTTTGCACTTGACCGGGCCGGCCTTCACGGCTCGACCCGGGCGTTGCGGAAGTCTACACGACCAAGTGGGAAGGTGCACGGGCAAATGACGAGACATTCACGTTGGTGAGAGTGCGGCGCCATAGTGAAAAATTTCACCCTGCACAGCAACGCAACTTTGTGCATAGCGTCGAGAAAGCGGCCGCGAATCGATAAAACGGCGTTCGGATATTTGCAAACGCAGGCAAAATTGAGCAAGTGCCGGTGAATCGGACCACCGGGCAGCAAGGGTTTACAAGGACTTGATCCGGAGTGCGCTTCAGCCTCCGGTCGTTCGCGCTTGCCTGACTTCTTCCTTATCGCGCAACAGCCAGTGTGTCTCCCCCGGCATAACGTAGGCTACCAGCGCCCGGCGGATTGATGCGCGCAATTCCTCCTCAGTGGCGACACGAAACTCAGGCGGTTTGTTTCGGCGCGTCAAAGAAATGAGGAGACGACCCGGCCGGATCACATAGTCTGGAGGCTCGGGCTGCTCGCAAAGATCAACCAGGTTGACGGCTGCAACTCCCTGGTTGCGGCCTCTCGTGATAATCAGCTTGCCCATGGGCGAGTCGTCAGAAAATGAGACCTTCACGGATTCCCCGAACAAGCGATTCGTCTCCTCGATGACCAAGACCTTGTAAAGGTCGTCCTTCATTGCCCCCACCTCCACCTTAGAGCGTGTCACTCCGGCGCATTCAAGTCTATACATTGTAGAATACGCTCAATAATGCGCATTCAATGTTATGTCAGCAAAGTGTAGACAAAGACGAATAGACTAATGAATTTTGAGCTTCGCGACCTGATAAGACGCCTTTTATCCAACAGGTATGAAACGGACAAGCAGCTTCATCCGTAATTAAGTGACGAGAAGTAGGTCACGCTCGAAAGGAAGTTCCCTATGTTGAACAAACGTTCACTGATCGTCACGGCGACGTTTATTACGGCACTCGTGTTCGCAGGATGCTCAGGCCAGCCCCTCAGCACGCGTGAAGAAGGAACCCTGGGTGGCGCGGGACTCGG
This sequence comes from Candidatus Binataceae bacterium, assembly GCA_030042765.1. Lineage (GTDB taxonomy): Bacteria > Desulfobacterota > Binatia > Binatales > Binataceae > JASHZA01. The sequence goes on from JASHZA010000156.1 coordinate 1,377, forward strand.
CGCCGGAGGCGGGGCATTGATCGGCGCGGCCGTGGGTCATCCTGCCCTGGGGGCATTGATTGGCGGTGGTCTTGGCGGCGTCGGCGGTTACGCAGTCGGCAACTCGATGCAGAACAATGAGACCGCCAACCAGCAGACCCAGCAACAAGTTCAACAGCAGCAGCAAGAGATCGAGCAGCAACGCGAACAGATTGAACAGCTACGGCAGCAGGGTGAGACTGAGTAGCCGCGAATCTTGCCGATGATGGAAAGGTTGGGATGCTTGTAGACGGGTTCCCGCTTAGCAGTCGACCCCATTCTCGGATTGAGGCGAATTAACGAAGCAGCGAGGGAATTAAGGGTTAGATCGAATAGCGCAGGCCGGTTAACTGTTCCGAAACCTCCCACGATCGGGCGGCTGTCTGTGGATCGCTGGCGCGCGCGGCATCGCGCCCTGTGGGGATCCCCGCGCCATTTGCCCCGATAGCGCGGAGCGATGTAGTCGCCGCGCACATCCGGCGCGGCGGCGCGCGCCTTCTCCGGGCTGCGGGCAAGCCAGCACTACGTGCGCGTCCCGGCGTGCGATGTCCCTACAGTTGAAACCAGGCGGTTCGCCAGCGCCCCCCGCGTCCGTACTCAGGGTGCGTACTGAAACTGTCGCCAGGTTCCGGTCGATTTGCCACGCGGCCAAGCTCCGGGGATACCTTACCCCTATGCCCCTTTTAGGGACCGGCCCGGACCTCCACCGACACCGAGTCACTGAGTCTCATTTTCACGCCGCTTTCCCGCTGGGACTTTCTCGCTTGCAGGCGGAGGTGGCGGAGACGTACGCAACACGCCGGGATGACGGGCTCGGGGTCGGACAGCAGCTTTTGCCCGCGCTAATTGCCGAGGCCGCTCGCCGTGGTTTAGGTTTGTGGCTCAATGTCCGCGATGACAATCCTGCCGTTCGGCTGTACCAGCGGACGGGCTTTCAGATCGTTCCTCGTTCCGCCGTTCGTAACCGCGTCGGCGGCTTTTCGATTGGAATGGTGCTGAGCGATGTTTCGTAGTCCGAGAACTCGAGGCTTGGTTGAGACGTTGATGTGAAGAATTTGCATAAAATAGGGTGTTAACGCGGAGCTTCGGCTTGAGAATGCGCGATGCAGTGGGAATCTGGGCTCCCGTTCAAACACAGTGGAGGTAGCGAACCATGCCGGACGAGAAGAACGCTCCCAAGGCCGAATCGACGACAGTGGCCGCGATTCCAACCCTCCCGCCTGGGCTGGTTCTGTACCAACTGGCGGTTGGACATTACATCACGCGGGCGCTCTACCTTGCGGCCGAGCTCGGAATCGCCGACCTGCTCAAGAATGGTCCGCGACCATATGCAGAATTAGCCAGAGCCACAGGAACTCACGCACCATCGCTCAATCGCGTCTTGCGTCTGCTTGCCAGTGCGGGGGTGTTTACCGAAGAGGAGAACGGTAATTTCACATTGACCCAGATCGGCCAAAGTCTGCGAGCCGATGTGCCGGATTCGTCGCGCGCGATGGTGATGCTCTTCGCGGGTAATCGGATTCAAGAAAATTGGAAGGACCTCGAATACTGCGTTCAGACCGGAGAGCCGGCATATCGCCGCAGGGGTATCACCGATCCGTTTACCGACCTGCTGCGAAGTCCCGAAGACGAAGCGAACTTCGACGCGGCTATGGCCGACATTACCAGGCTCGCTGCGATGGCTGTGGCGGCCGCGTATGACTTCACTGCGATTCGGACGCTGGTCGATGTCGGCGGCGGGAACGGTGCGCTTCTTATCGGCATTCTCAGAGCCAACCCGTCGCTTCATGGGATTGTTTACGATCAGCCGGCAACGGCAGCGAGAGCCAAGAAGCAGATCGAGGAGGGCGGGTTCGCAGAGCGCTGCCAGGCGATCGGAGGGGATTTCTTCAAAGAGGTGCCAGCCGGCGGCGACGCCTATATTCTCAAGCACGTGATCCACGACTGGGACGACGAACGCGCGGTCACGATTCTGAGGAACTGCCATCGCGCATTAGGTTCCGGTGGCAAGCTTCTGATTGTCGAGGGGGTCTATCCCGCACGTATCGATCAATCCGTCGAGAGCCGCGGCGCTGCGGCAAACGATGTCAACATGCTGGTGAGCACCGGCGGCCGGCAGCGCTCCGAGGCCGAGTTCCGGTCGTTATACGACTTAGCGGGGTTCAAGCTCACGAGGATC
>JASHZA010000157.1 GCA_030042765.1 Candidatus Binataceae bacterium
CGTCTGAACCAGGGTTTCTGCAGGAACACCAGCCAGTGGAATAAAGTCAGTCGCCTGCCGATTGCCATTCGTGATCGTGCCGGTTTTGTCGAGCAAAACGGTCCGCACGTCGCCGGCCGCCTCAACCGCCTTTCCCGACATGGCGATTATGTTGAACCGTGCAGTGCGATCGATGCCGGCGATACCAATGGCCGACAGCAACGCGCCGATAGTGGTCGGGATCAAGGCGACCAGCAGCGCCACCAGATCAGCGACGTTGATGCGCGCCTGCAGATAGAATGCGACCGGCGCCATCGCTGCAACCACGATCACGAAAATCAGGGTCAGGATCGACAGCAGAGCCGTCAGCGCGATCTCGTTGGGGGTCTTTTGCCGCTTGGCTCCCTCGACCAGACGGATCATACGATCGAGGAAGCTCTCGCCAGGATTGGCGCTGACCCTGATCAGCAATTGATCCGAAACCATCCGGGTACCGGCGGTGACGGACGAGAAAATATCGGTGCCGGGCTGCTTCAGGACCGGTGCCGCTTCCCCCGTGATAGGCGATTCGTCGACGTACGCCGTGCCATCGACCACTTCACCGTCACTGGGAATGACATCGTCCTGATCGACACGGATCAGATCGCGCTTGCGCAGGGCCGTCGCGGGAACCTGCTCTACGTTGCCGGTGTAAAGCGCGAGCGCGCTCGAGAACATTGTATTGCCCGGGACGTTTACCCGCTTGGCGATCAGCTCGGTTTTGGTCTGGCGCAGGCTGGCGGCCTTCGCTTTGCCGCGCCCCTCGGCAATTGCCTCCGCGATATTCGCGAACCATACCGTCAGCAACAAGATGGCGGTGACGAGGGCGTTGTATCTGACCGTGGCGTTGGACGGTCCGAATAGCGTCGGGTCAACGGTAAGCGCTGCGGTGACGCATGCACCCAGCCAAACCACGAACATGACGGGATTGCGGATCTGAACCCGCGGGTCGAATTTCTTCAGCGAGTCCAGAAGGGCGCGGAGGAGCATCTCGGTGGTGTAAACACTCCGAATGGGCAGCCGTGGCGGCAACAGCTGGCTTGCAGTAATGCAAGGCGCCGGCTGCGATTCTCCGTTCACAGGCGCCGTCACGGTTCTTCACTCGTCATCAGAAGAGGAGCCCTCTTTTCATAGCGAAGAATTCGGCGATCGGGCCGAGGACGAGTGCGGGGAAAAACGCGAGCGCGCCGACAATGAGGATCACTGCGAGCCAGAACACGCCGAATAGCAGTGTATCGGTGCGCAGGCAGCCGGCGCTCAGAGGCGCCGAAGGCTTGGCGGCGACCGACCCCGCAACCGCCATCATGAAAATGATCGGGGGATAACGCCCAATCAATATCACGATTCCGAGAGCAAGGTTGTACCATGCTGTATTGCCATTTAACCCGGCGAATGCCGAGCCATTATTGGCCGCTGATGACGCGAAGGCATACAGGACTTCGGAATAACCATGCATCGCTTTGTTACCCAGCGATGAAACCCCACAGGGCATCACCATCGACAACGACGACGGTGCGAGAATCACCAGCGGATGAATCAGTAGCGTCAAGGAAATCAGGATTATCTCTGGACGCTCGATCTTCTTGCCCAGGAATTCAGGCGTGTGCCCCACCATCAAGCCGGCAATGAAAACCGCTATCAACCCATAGACTAGTGCGTTCAGGAAGCCCACGCCTTTTCCGCCGAACACGCATTGCAGCATCATTCCGGACAGGGTCGGGATGCTTCCAAGTGGGGTCAGGCTGTCGTGCATCGTGTTGACGCTGCCAGTCGTGAAGCTGGTGGTGACGGTCGCAAACAGAGCGCTCTCCGCGATGCCGAAACGAACCTCCTTACCTTCCATGTTACCGCCCGGCTGCGCGGGCGTCGCCGTGGTTTCGATGCCGGCCCAGGCTAGCATAGTGGTGCCGTGTTGTTCCGGTATCACGGCCAATGGCAGCAATACCATCAGCATTGCCGCCATGAGGCCGTAGAGCACCCAGGCCTGACGGCGATTGGCGATCATCTCGCCGAAGCAGATGACGATCGCGGCGGGCAGGCTCATCATGAGAATGGCGAGCAACAGGTTACTCAGCGGCGTCGGGTTTTCAAACGGATGCGCGGAATTGGCGTTGAAAAAGCCCCCGCCGTTGGTGCCAAGATGCTTGATCGATTCGAGTGCGGCGACCGGCCCAAGGCTAATGATCTGGAGGCCGCCCTGGATCGGATGCGCGACCACGCTGGTGGTCAGAGTCTGCGGTGACCCCTGCCACACCAGAAACAATCCGAGAATGAACGTCGGTGGCATCAGAACGCGGGTCAGAAGACGCGTCATGTCGCGATAGAAGTTGCCTAAGTTGACGCCACCGTCCTTGACCACAAAGGCTCGGATGAACGCCATAGCGACGACGAATCCGGTGGCAGCGGAAGTAAACATTGGAAACGTGATCGCCGCCATCTGGCTAAGGTTCGAAAGTGTGCTCTCGCCTCCATAGTTCTGCCAGTCTGTGTTGGTGATGAAACTGATAGCGGTGTTGAACGCGAGCATCGGTTCCATGCCGGGGAAGTGGCGAGGATTGAGCGGCAAATAGCCCTGAAAGATGAGGATGAAGAAAATAATCAGCAGCATCACCAGGTTCGTAGCCAGCATGTGCAGCGTATAGCTCTTCCAGTTCATCGGCATGCTGACGAGCTCGCGGCCGGTGAGACGATAGATGAGATGGTCGATCGGGTCGAAGACGCGGTCGAAGATGGTCTTGCGATCCATGAAGACGCGGCCGAGATAGCGGCCGACCGGCACGCTGATCAAAAACGCGATCAGCAAGGTCAGCGCTATTTGCAGCCAGCCTTGGGGTGTCATCGGTATACGGTGGACTTCATCGATGAGGCTGCATCAGCAGGCGCCCGATTCGGCTACCTTCCATCTCACAACCTGGAAATCCCGCTCGCCCCATAGTGAATGACCTAGCCACGCCGAGGGGCCGAAGCCAATGTCGCGCCGCTCAGCGTACCCACCACCATCGTGCTCAGCGTGGTAAAGACGACAACGACTTCGACGACGATCATGGCCGGGTTAAGTGGCGGCCGACAGAAAAACGAGATTACTGATGAATTCCCGATCAGAATTTCTCCGGGTTGATCACCGCGTAAAACAGGTAAATCACAACGGCGACCAACAATATCAGCAGAATGTAGGTAGCCATTGGCGCCCTTTCCTCCACCGATCTTGTCACAATGACTTTCGCGGCCGAATGATACGCTCCGAGAAGAGGACCAGGCACGCGAAAAAGCCGAAGAACGTGGCCATGACTATAAGCATCAACACTGCCATAGATTGCGCTAGCCCTCTGAGGCGACACCAAGCGGCGGCCGAGTCGCTGGAGCCGCTAACCCTGTACCCGATTCCATCGTCCTCACGTTTGCCGATTTTTCACCTCGGATACAATGGCGACCCTTCGAAGTCAAGGCGCGGCGGCGCATGGGC
>JASHZA010000158.1 GCA_030042765.1 Candidatus Binataceae bacterium
CCGCTTTGGCGGGATCGCAGGAATACCACAGTCGGTGCCCTGGCCCCGACTCTTGCACTGTGCGAAGCTGCATCCGCAAGCTCCGGGCGCCTTGCAAGCAAGAACGGCGATGAAGGACTCCAAAGCGGCAAAACTTTCCCAAAGGCTGGACCGCATTTACGAGAGGCGCGATTCCGCCGCGCCCGTCTCGCGCAAGGAATTGCAGTCGATGGTAGACGTCTATCTCGGCGAGAACTACGATCGAACGAAAATCGATGCGGTGACGCGACTGCAAGAGGCGATGCAGGAATCGCACAGGGCCTTAGTGTCTGATTTCGAGAGCGGACGCATCAATGCCGGGATATACGTTGACCGGCTGAGGGCGGTGCTTCTGGATACGGCCAAAAAATGCGAGCAGGTGTTGGGCGCGGAAGACTACTTTAAGTTATTCGGAATGAGGCCCGACGATGCCGCGAGTGTTTTGGATCTGCCTTCCGAATAACGTTCGGCCGACGACCTCCGCTAGAACTGCTCTTTGAAGGGGCGCACATCAATCTCCTGGGTCCAGGCACTGCGATCCTGATGGGCGAGATGCCAGTAGGTCTCGGCGATTGCGGCCGGCTTGAGCAGGTCCTCTTCCTTCGCATCGGGACGGAGTCGGCGGATAAACGGCATGTCGATCGGGCCGTCAACATTTATATAGGCGACGTGGATATTCTGCGGGCCGAGGTCGCGCGCCATCGCCTGCGCCAACCCGCGCATCGCGAACTTCGCCGGGCCGAAGGCGGCGGAAGTCGGGAACGGCTTGACCCCGGCGGTGGCGCCGGTGAAGAGGATGACGCCACGCCCCACCTGGAGCATCGCGGGGACGACCTGCTGCGAGCATAGAAAGGCACCCATCGCGTTGACGCGCCAGGTGTTCTCGAAGGTGCTCGGCTTGGTCTCCATCAGGCGGCCGAAGGGGCGCATCGCGGCGTTGTAGAGGAGCGCCTGCGGAGCGCCCATTTGTTCGCGAATCGTGGCGAAAGCCAAATCTATCGAGGCGGCCTCGGCGACATTGGCGGGTGCCGGCAAAGCGTGGCCGCCCTGCGCATTGATTTCCGCGGCGAGCTGCGCCAGGTAGTCGGCCTTGCGCGCTATGAGAGCGACTGAGTATTCGGCGGCGAAACGGCGGGCGAGCGCGGCGCCAAGTCCGGGTCCGACACCAACAACTACCGCGACCGGTTTGCGAATTGCGTCTGCCATTGTACGTCTCCTGTTCGATCTAGAGCCGGGCCAGGGCCGCTTCGACCCAATCGAGGCGGTCGTTGCCCCAGAACATCTCGTCGCCGACGAAGAAGGCGGGCGCGCCGAACATCCCGCGGGCGACCGCGTCGTCGGTGTTGCGGCGGAGGCGATCCTTGACCTCGTGGGTTTCGCTTGCGCGCAGAATCTCGGCGGCCGGGAGGCCGCCCGCTTCGAGCACGCCGGTGAAGATGGCGCTGTCGCCGAGGTTCAGTCCTTTGGCCCAGAAGGCGTTGAAGATGAGTGGGTGATAGCGATCGAAGAGGCCGAGTTGTTGGCTGGCGACCGCGCCGCGCATCAGGGCCATCGTGTTGATCGGGAAGAACGGATTGACCAGATCGGGCACGCCGTAGCGATGGGCCCAGCGTTTGAGCTCGACGCGCATGTATTTGCCCTTGGCCGGTACGGCGATGGGCGAGGAATTGCCGGTTGCCTTGAGCACGGCGCCCAGCAGGATCGGGGTGTAGATCACCTGCGCGCCGGTGCGCGCGGCGAGCGCGGGCAACTGAGTGTCGGCGAGATAGCTGAAGGGACTGCCGTAATCGAAGAGAAATTCGAGCTGTTTCACGATGGTGCTCCTGTTCCCAAAAAATCGGCGCGGTTAACGTCCGGTAAAGACCGGGGTGCGCTTTTCGTTGAAGGCGCGAATAGCCTCCTTCGTATCGTTGGTGGCAGCCATCTCGTAGATGCTGCGGATTTCGTTTTCGATCTGGGTCTCGAGCGTCTCGACGCATCCGGAGTGCATCAGGCGCTTGGCCGCCGCGTAGGCGCGGGTCGGGCCTTGCGCGAGTTCGGCGGCAACCGCGTGGGCCTCGCTCGCCAGGGTGGCGTCGGCGACGACGCGGTTTACGATGCCCCAGTCCATCGCCTCGCGTGCGGAGAGTGTCCGGTTCAGATAGGCGAGTTCGAGCGCGCGGCCGATACCGATGCGTCGTGGGAGGAAGTAAGTGGTGGTGCCGTCGGGCGAGAGGCCGCGCCGCGTATACGCCATGATGAATTTGGCGGATTCGGCGGCGATGAGCAGGTCGCATGCGCACGCGAGGCCCATCCCGCCGCCGGCTGCGGCGCCGTTGATCGCGCCGATTACGGGGAAGGGCGCGCGTACGATGCGCGAGAGCGCGACGTGGAGGAGCGAGATGCGGTTCTTGAGCTCGCCGGCGGCGGTGTAGAAGCTGCGCAGGTCGGCGCCTGCGCAGAAGAAGCGCCCGGTTGCCGTGAGCACGATTGCGCGGACGGCAGAGTCTTCCTCGGCGCGGATGATCGCGTCGAGCATCTCGCTGGAGAGTTCATGGTTGAGCGAATTGGCGGCGGCGGGGCGGTTGAGAGTGATGGTGGCGACGCCGTCGCGGACATCGTAGAGGATCGCGGTGTATTGGGGCATGGCGTGGGACCTCGGTTAGCGGGCAGGCGGGGGAAGGCCGCGCAGGGGCGCGGCCATTCCCGCCTGCCACGTTGGTTTCATGATGAAACCAATACGCGATCGGAGCGGCCGATGCAAACGCACCGCCGAGCGCCTTCCGCCGCGACGCGGCGGGAGGCGCTCGCCGGCGGGGCGCGGCGTTGCGTGATGCAACCCGGTTGCCGTAGGCTTAAGGGCATGAAGCGCAAGACGTTCGGGCGGATGAACTGCTCGATCGCCCGGGCCCTCGAACTGGTCGGCGAATGGTGGACGATGCTGATCCTGCGCGAGGCGTTTCTAGGGACACGCCGCTTCCAGGACTTTCAGCGCAATCTTGGGATTGCGCGCAATATCCTTTCCGCCCGCCTGAAGAAGCTGGTCGCGCGGGGAATCCTGCAGCGGAGCGCGGCGCGGGGCGGCGGCCGGCGGCTTGAATACCGCCTGACGGAGAAGGGGCGCGCGTTTTTCCCGGTGCTGATGGCGCTGATGCAATGGGGCGACCGGTTCGCCGCCTGCGCCGGCGGACCGCCGGTGCGGGTGGTCGACCGCGTCGCGGGCGAGCCGATCGCCGAACTCAATGTGCTTGCGCGAGACGGCCGCGTGCTCAGCGCGGCCGACGTGCGGATGGTGCCCGGACCGGGAGCGGGAGCCCTGACCAGGGCGCGCTTCAGACGGGCGCAGGCGGTCAAGGCGTCGGGTGGTGGCGGCGAGAGCCTCCACGAGGATCGCAGTCCCGCATAAGCGCCGGGAACGCCGGTTTCCTTTTTCGGCGCGCCGTTGAACTATGGATTTGGAGTGCATACGGTTGCACTGCGGCTTGCCTTTCGAGCTGAGCCGAAGAATCCATCCGGGGGGATGACGATCATGCCGGTCGACGAAGCGAAGTTGCAAAAGTTCATGGAGAAGATGCTGGGCGACATGGGCGCGGCGATGGGTGCGGCGCTCGTGATCGTCGGGGACAAGCTGGGTCTTTACAAGGCGATGGCCGGCGCAGGCCCGCTTTCGTCGGCCGAGCTCGCGCAAAAGACGGGGACCGACGAGCGTTACGTCCGCGAATGGCTGGCTGCGCAGGCGGCCGCCGGCTACGTCCAGTACGATGCTGCCGCACAGCGCTTCACGCTGCCGCCCGAGCAGGAGATGGTGTTCGCGGCCGAGGGCAGCCCGGTTTTCATGCCCGGAGCGTTCGAGATTATCGCTTCGATCATGCGGGACGAGCCGAAAATCGCCGAGGCCTTCAAGAGTGGTCGCGGGGTGGGATGGCATGAGCATGACCCGTTGCTCTTCAGCGGGACAGAGCGGTTTTTCCGCCCCGGCTACGCGGCTCATCTGGTTGGCGAATGGCTCCCGGCGCTCGAGGGGATGCGCCAGCGGCTGGAGCTTGGCATCGAAGTGGCCGATGTCGGCTGCGGGCGCGGCGCCTCGACGATCCTGATGGCGAAGGCATTTCCCAAGTCCACGTTCGTCGGTTTCGACTACCACCAGCCCTCGCTCGATCGCGCGGCCGCGGCGGCGAAGGAGGCGGGGGTGACGAACGTCCGCTTCGAGCGCGCGTTGGCCAAGGAGTATCCGGGAAAGAATTACGGGCTGGTGGCGTTCTTCGATTGCCTGCATGACATGGGCGATCCGGTCGGAGCTTCGGCGCACGTGCGGCAGACGCTGGCAGGCGATGGCACTTGGATGATTGTCGAGCCGTTCGCGAACGACACGGTGCAGGAAAATCTCAACCCGATCGGGCGGACGTTTTATTCCGCCTCGACCATGATTTGCACCCCGGCCTCAAGATCGCAGGAAGTCGGGCTCGCGCTGGGGACGCAGGCGGGCGAGAAGCGCATCCGCGAGGTGGTCACGGCGGGTGGTTTCACGCGGTTCCGCCGTGCCGCGCAGACGCCGTTCAACCTCATATTCGAGGCGCGCCCTTAGAATCGTGCGAGCCAGTCTAATCGTGAATTCCCGCTAGCAGCGAAGGACAAACCGCGTCACGGCCCTTTATGCCAGGCCCGGACCGTGAAGGTGCGGCGGCAGGATGGTGTTGAGAACGGCGATTGTGTGGGTGCACGTGCTGTGTGGCGTGGTCTGGGTGGGCGCGTCCGCCAGTATCGCGCTGGCGGCGGTCGCGCTGAGCGGCGAGCCGGAAGAGTGGCGCAAGTTCGCGACCCGCGCGGTGCCGCGAATCAACCGGGTCTGCGTGGCGGCGGCAAGCGTGATACCAGTGACGGGAATCGCGAACCTGGCTTTCGTAGCGCGGACCTATCGCGGGAGCTTGCCCCCGCCTTTTGTGGCTATCCTGAGCGCGAAAGTCGCGCTGTTCGCCGTGATGGCGGCGGCGCTGTGGGCAGTATGGGGGGTGGGTGCGTCGATCGGAGCCAGCGGGGCATCCGGCGCCGGCAATAGCGGGGTGGGCGTCCGGAAACTGATCGCGCTTTACGCTACGATAGTCATATTGGGAGCGATGGCACTCGGATTGGGGTTGTGGCTGTCGGGGACGTGAGACATCCTCTTAAAGCACGCGGATTTCGTTGAAGAGAGAAGCGGATGGAGCCGCCGCGGAAAATCCAGGTCGGTGAATTCACGGTCGCGTTTTTGACCGACGGTATCTGGCGCAACGACGGCGGCTGCATGTTCGGGGTTGTCCCGCGCGAGCTCTGGCAGCGCGAGCATCCGGCGGACGGCCAGAACCGTATCCGGCTCAACCTGACCTGCCCGCTAATCATGAGGGGCGGCAACGCGATCGTGGTGGATACCGGGATCGGCAACCGGCTGAGCGCGGTCGAGCGCAAGATCTTCGACCACGGCGAGGGCTGGCTAATCGACGGGCTTCGGATGCTCGGGATGGAGCCGGGGGATGTTACGCACGTGCTGCTGTCGCATCTCCATTTTGACCATTGCGGAGGGATCGTGCGGCGCAACGCGGCGGGCGGGTTAGAACCGGCCTTCCCCCGCGCGCGAATTTTCGTCCAGCGGGGCGAAATCGAGGTCGCGCGTACTTCGAGCAACGAGCGGCTGCGGGCGGCCTATCGTCATATAAAGGAATGTCTCGAGCCGGTGACGGGACTGATCGAGGCCATCGACGCCGATACCGCGCTGGTCCCAGGGGTGACGGCGGCAGTAACCGGGGGACATACGGAGCACCATCAGGTGGCTCTGGTGAGTTCGGGCGGAGAGAGCTTCGTCCACCTCGCGGATATCGTGCCTACGCGGTCACATATGCGAGGCCCGTGGAACCAGGCGTATGACCTCGACGCGATCCGGACGATGGAGCAAAAGGCTCATTACCTGCGGCTGGCGGTCGGGAATCGATGGTGGGTGTCGTTCGCGCATGACGAACGGGTGTATGCGGCACGGGTGGTTGAGGATCGCGGCAAGCTCGCATTGGGGGGGTCGATCCCGGTTCCGGAGGGGCTTGACGGAGTTTGAATCAAGGCGTTGCGGCAGACGTCGAAGGAGAAGACGGCTGCGCAGCGGCATAGTTTGAGCGGTTTCGCAGTAACCTACGCGTCCTGTGGACAACGCTGGCGTTTGCCAAAAGGTTACTTGCTTCGTTTGATAAACGGTCGTTATACTTCTTAGTGGGAGGGGCTATAAAAATAGCACACCCAACTCTGAAGCGCGTTTTACACCATTCTCTCGCCTTCATACTCACCATATCGGCGAGACTTTCGCAGCGAAAAACCAGACAGGCTGGTCTAACCAAGGAGTTAGCAGATGGCCGCACCGAGCAGCTTTGAACAGGTGATCAAGCGTGATCGCGCCGCCCGCGAAGCGAAAATGTGGCGCGGAACGCTGCTGGATTACCTGGACCTCGTCAAGTCAGATCCCACAACCACCAAGATGTCGCATGCCCGCATCTACGACATGATCATTTCGATGCATACGCGGACGATCACGGACGCCGACGACCCGCGGACCAAGCGGCTATACAAGGATGAGCCGATCAAGGTCTACAATTTCTTTGCCGACGAGTTTTTCGGAATCGAGCGGACGATCGCCCAGTTGGTGCGTTATTTTCATTCCGCCTCGCTCAAGGGCGAGGAAAGCCGGCAGGTGCTGTATCTGATGGGTCCAGTCGGTTCGGGCAAGAGTTCGCTGGTCGAGCGGGTACAGCGCGGGCTCGAGCAGGCCAACCCGATCTATTCGATTGAGGGCTGCCCGATGCACGAGGAACCGCTGCACCTGATCCCGCGCCACCTGCGGCGCGAGTTCGAGAAGATGCTCGGCGTGCATATCGAGGGCGACCTATGCCCGGTGTGCCGCTATCGACTGAAGGAGGAGTTCAACCTGCGCTACGAGGAGTTCCCGATCGAGACGCGCAACTTCTCCAAGCGCAACCGCGTGGGCGTCGGCGTGGTGCCGCCGGTTGACCCGAATAACCAGGACACTTCGGTGCTGATCGGATCCGAGGATATTTCGAAGCTGGATCAGTACTCCGAGGGCGACCCGCGCGTGCTCGAACTCAACGGCGCGCTCAACGTCGGCAACCGCGGGCTGGTCGAGTTCATCGAGGTGTTCAAGAACGAGACCGAGTATCTGCACGCGATGATCACGGCGACGCAGGAGAAGGTAATCCCTGCCCCCGGCCGCCACGGGATGGTTTACGTCGACACCTGCATCATCGCCCATTCGAACGAAGCGGAGTGGCAGAAGTTCAAGGCCGACCACACCAACGAGGCTATCCTGGACCGTATCGTGGTGGTGAAGGTGCCTTACAACCTGCGCCTGTCGGAAGAGGTGAAGATCTACCAGAAGATCATTCGCAACTCCGATTTCCGCGCGCACGTCGCACCGCATACGCTCGAGCTCGCTTCGATGTTTGCGATCCTGTCGCGGCTGGAGCCGACCTCGAAGTGCGACCTGATGACCAAGCTGCGCCTGTATAACGGCGAGGAAGTGGTCGAGAAGGGAC
>JASHZA010000159.1 GCA_030042765.1 Candidatus Binataceae bacterium
CGCGGACCGATCGTCGATCGCAATGGCAAGCCGCTCGCGCTCTCAGCGGAGACTGGATCGATCTACGCGCGGCCGCATCGGTTGCTGGAAACCAGCAGCGCCGCGGATCGAGCAAAGCTGGCAGTCGCCTTGGGAATTAGCCCGGCGGCGCTGGAAGCGCGCTTGCACGTGCGAGAGCCCTTTGTGTGGCTGGTCCGTCATCTGCCGCCCGAGCAGGCGCGGGCGGCAGAAGATTTGGGGTTGGACGGCGTTGGCGCCGTGAGCGAATACAAACGGTTTTATCCGGAGAGCAACCTGGCCGCATCGGTGGTGGGGATGGCGGGGACGGATGGCCAGGGGCTCTCCGGTGTTGAACTCGGGTACGATAAACTTGTGCGCGGCGAGCCGGTCGAAGTGCGATTGTATCATGACGCCTTCGGCCATCCGATCTTCGACTCGCCGCTCGAGCTAAAGAACGCGCAGCCCGGCGCACGGCTCGAGCTGACGATCGATTCGACGATCCAGGCTGAGGCTGAAAACTATCTCACCGACCAGGTCAAGAGTACCGGCGCCAAACGCGGCGCCGCGGTGGTGCTCGACCCCTTTACCGGAGAGCTGCTCGCGCTGGCAAATATTAGTGCGGATCCTGGCAAAGCGCATGATCGGCTGCATGATAGCGCCGTGCAGGACGCGTTCGAGCCCGGGTCGACAATGAAGGGAATACTCGGCTCGGTGGCCCTCGAGGACCACGTAATCGACACCAGGCGTCAGATCTACTGCGAGAATGGCCGGTGGCATTTTGCCCGCCATGTGATCCATGACGACAGCCGTCGCGGCTGGCTCAACCTCGGCGGAATCATCGAAGTGTCGTCTAATATAGGCGCATCGAAAATCGCACTCGCGCTTGGTGCGCAACGCTTTTACAAAGGTCTGGTCGCGTTTGGCCTCGGCCACAGAACCGGCATCGATTTGCCGGGAGAAGCTTCCGGGCTCCTGCGCCCACCGTCGACCTGGCGCGAAATCGAACTCGCCGACCATGGCTTCGGCCAAGGAGTCGCGGTAACCCCGATTCAACTAGCCACCGCCTATGCAGCGATAGCCAACGGCGGAGTCGTCATGCGTCCGTATGTGGTCAAGGCTGCTTATGACGCGGCGGGCGATCGGATACTTCAGCACACGCCACAGGCGCTGCGCCGAGCGGTTTCCCCGGAAGTCGCGCACACCATGAATCTGCTGCTGCGTGGAGTGGTTAACGGAAAGGATGGTACCGGGCGGCTTGCGCAGGTCGCGGACTTCACCGTAGCGGGCAAGACCGGGACGGCGCAAATGGTGAATCCCGCGACCGGCACTTACTACCCGAGCCGTCTGGTCTCGTCGTTCGTTGGTTTTCTGCCGGCCGACGACCCTCGGTTGGTGATCCTAGTGGTGCTGTATGACTTGCCGCACGGCCATTTCGGTGGACTGGTGGCAGCTCCTGTATTCAGCGAAATCGCGTCGGGGGCGCTGCGGCGGCTCGACGTCGCGCCGCCGCATCCGGCCTATCAAACCGCGAGCCTGCTGCCCTTTGATCTTGCCGAGCGCGTATTGGGCGGTAACGACGCGCCTGACAGTCCGGCGGGGGCGGTGGGCCACGACGGATCGGTCGTCGCGACCGCGCGAGCCGCGGCGGGTGCCACGCCGGATTTCCGAGGCATGAGCCTCCGACGGGCACTGGCGGCGGCTGGCGCCCGCGGGCTGGACCTCGGCGTCAGTGGAAGCGGCTACGTGATTCGTCAGACGCCGGCGCCTGGCGCGCCGCTCGATCGTGGCGCGGTTCAGATCGCGCTTTCGACTGACGTCGAGCCCGAGCCGGTTCGACGGCTGGCTGCGAATGGCGCGTCGCCCCAGGCACTCGCCTCGGCGCACTCCCATCACCTCCAGCCCCATGGCCAGCGGCGGGGCGGGCACGTACGGAGAAGCCGATGAAACTGCGCGAGCTTATCGCTGGCGGTGGCGCCGCGCAGGTCAAGGGCGATCCGGGAGTCGAGATCGCCGCGCTTGCCTACGATTCGCGCAAGGTAGGGCCTGGCGATCTTTTCTTTTCAACGGCACGAGACGCGGCTCAGCGCCGCGCCAACATAGCAGACGCTTTGGACCGCGGGGCGCGCGCACTGGTGGTGAGGGAAGGGGATGAGGTGGATGCGCGCCCCGCGGTAACTGTGGTCGAGTCCGGGCACTTGCGGCTGCTGATGGGCCTGGTGGCGTCGCGCTTCTTTGGAGCGCCCAGCAGGCGTGTCGATCTTATCGGCATCACCGGAACCAGCGGAAAAACCACTACGACCTATCTGCTTTCTTCGATTTTCGAGGCGGCCGGCCGGCCCAGTGGAATCATCGGTACAATTGGAATCTTCAGCGCCGGGCAGAAGCTTTATAGCGGCCTGACCACGCCCGAATCGATCGATTTCGAAGCCGCGCTGGCCGCAATGGAGCGCGCGGGTGTGCGCGCGGCAGCGGCTGAAATCTCCTCGATCGGACTGGAGGAGAGGCGGGTCGATGAGCTGAGTTTCCGCGCCTGTGTCTTTACCAATCTCGGGCGCGATCACCTCGATTACCACGGTACGGCAGAGAACTACTTCGCCGCCAAACTGAGGCTCTTTACCGAAATTCTTCCGCGTAGCAGCAATACTGACGCGGTCGCAGTAGGCTGCGGAGATGATCCTCACGGACGCCGGGTGCTCGAGGCGGTGCGCGGGCGCAAACTCAGTTTCGGACTTGACCCGGCCTGCGACGTTCATCCGATAAGCTACACCACAGGGCTCGACGGGATTCGCGCTTCCGTAGCCGCGGGCGGCCGAAGCTTCGAAATTCGCTCTGCGCTGCTCGGCCGGATCAACCTGCTCAATATTCTTGGCGCCTGCGCTGTGTCGGCGGCCCTGGGCATCGAAACGGGTGCTGTGGTCGAGGGGGTGCGGCGATGCCCAGGGGCCCCCGGCAGGTTGGAGGCGGTGGCAGGCCCCCCCGGGGTCAAGGTTCTGGTCGACTACGCGCACAAGCCCGACGCTCTTTTGGCCGTGCTCGAAACTCTGCGCGAGTTGCGGCCGCGCCGCCTGCTGTGCGTGTTCGGATGTGGCGGAGACCGTGACCGCGGAAAGCGCCCGATCATGGGTGAGATTGCGGGACGCATCGCGGATCTGCCGATCCTCACGTCGGACAATCCGCGCAGCGAAGATCCGCTTCGCATAGTTGCGGAAGTCGAAGCGGGCCTGCGGGCGACCGCCCTCAAGCGAATCGGCCCGAACGTAGCGACGGCCGCAGCGGGCTACTTGGTCGAGCCCGACCGGCGCGCGGCAATTGCGCTGGCGCTGAAAATAGCCGCTGCCGGCGACATCGTTCTGATCGCAGGCAAAGGGCACGAAGACTATCAGTTGGTGGCGGGGCGCCGCCTCGACTTTGACGATCGCGAGGTCGTGCGCGAGTTGACGGCAGAGGTTGGTTCGATGGGTTCGGAGCGTTCGCCGGGTACGGCTAACTGAATGGGCAGCCGGACGGGGCGGAATGGAGAGCTGGTGGTGGAATCCGGTGGCGATTCGAAAGCCAGCCCGGCGGACGCATGTTTAACCTGTCTTTAGTGGGACGGTGCGATTGGCGGGCTCGCGCCCGGGCGTGGCGCGCGCATCTATAGCGAGGACTCCGCGAGGGAAGCCTTCTGCTGGCAGTGGTGGATGAGGTGCGGAGGTGGTGGCCGGCCGGAGGCTTACCTCGTAAAGTCCTTGGCGGGGACGCTGATCGACTCTGAGACAGTGGCCGCGTGATAGCATCGAAGAGGTCGCCTCGCCCCGATCGATGAAGGGGAAATCAGCCGATTCGCAAGTCAATCTAAGGAAGGGATGTTCGCGCGCCAGGGTCGCGGCGGTACGCCGCGAATCTGCAGCGCAGATCTTGAAAAATAAGATGTTCTACCTGGCGCTGTATCAGTTTCATATGCGTTATCCCGTCCTCAACGTGCTTCGCTACGAGACTTTCCGCTCGGTTATGGCCGGACTGGCGGCGCTGTTGATTTCGCTGGCGCTCGGACCCTTGCTGATCGAACGGTTCCGAGCCGCACGTCTCGGCCAAACGATCCGTGAAGAGGTTCCGCAAAGCCATCAGAAGAAAGCAGGCACGCCGACCATGGGCGGTCTGCTAATCCTCGCGTCATGCCTCGCGGCGACACTGATGCTTGCCGATCCACGCGACCCGTTCATCTGGATTGCGATGTTCGTAACCGTTGGCTATGGCGCGATCGGTTTTGCCGACGATTTCCTCAAGCTAAAACGCGGAAAGGGTAACGGCCTGTCGGAACGGCAGAAGCTCGGGTGGCAATTTGGATGCGCATTTGTCGCTGCCGTCTGGCTGTTTGGCATTCTGCGTTTCCCTACTTTCGTCACCGTGCCCTTTTTCAAACATCTGCATCCCAGTCTCCATTGGTGGGGCTATGTACCGTTCGCGATGGTTGTAATTGTCGCGTGCTCGAATGCGGTCAACCTGACCGATGGCCTCGACGGCCTTGCGATTGGCCCGGTGATGACGGTCGGGTTCTGCTATTGGGTCTTCACCTATGTTGCCGGGAACCTGAAGTTTGCACGTTACCTCGACGTGCCGCATGTTCCTGGAGCGGGTGAACTCGCGATCTTCTGCGCTGCGCTGGTCGCGTCGTCGATGGGTTTCCTCTGGTACAATGCCTACCCGGCATCGATGATGATGGGCGATGTGGGGGCGTTATCGCTCGGCGGCGCGCTCGGTACGGTCGCGCTGCTGGCGAAGCAGGAGTTGGTGCTGCCGGTAGCAGGCGGCGTCTTCGTACTTGAGGCGGTCTCCGTCATAATACAGCGCTATTATTACAAAATGACGCACCGCCGGATCTTCCGGATGGCGCCAATCCATCATCATTTCGAACTTGGTGGATGGCCCGAGACGGTCGTGGTCACGCGCTTCTGGATTATCTCAATAGTGTGCGCGCTAATTGCTTTGAGCACGCTCAAGCTGCGCTGAAACCGTTACGGCTTGTCATGGAGCTGAAGGACAAACGCGTGATGATAATCGGGCTCGGCGTGAGCGGGCGCGAGGCGGCGCACTTTCTCGTCAGCCGCGGTGCGACGGTTGTCATGACCGACCGTCGGACGGATGTCGCGCGCGAGCGAGTGCCACCCGGCGAATTGCACCTTGGCGCCGAGGATCCGGCATGGCTCACGGGCATCGATCTTGTGGTGGCAAGCCCCGGTGTTCCGCCGACGTCACCGCTGATGCGCCAGGCGGCTGCCTTGCGCATCCCCGTTATTGGCGAACTCGAACTCGCCTACCGCTTCGTCGACGCGCCGATAGTGGCGGTCACCGGCACTAACGGCAAAAGCACGGTGACGGTTTTGCTCGGCACGATCTTCCGGGCTGCGGGGAGAAAAACCTTCACCGGCGGGAATCTCGGGACGCCGCTTATCGCCGCCGCAAACGCCAGCTACGACGTCGCTGTGGTCGAGGTCTCGAGCTATCAACTCGAGACGATCGAGCGTTTCAAGCCCGCGGTCGCAATCCATCTGAATCTCACCGACGACCATCTCGACCGCTATTCCAATCTTGCTGAGTATGGCCGCGCCAAGGCCCGCATCTTCGAAAACCAGACGCAGGGCGATTGGGCGGTGCTCAACCGTGAAGATCCCGAAGTGTGGAAACTGGCCCATACTGTAAGTTCGCGCGTCTTCAGTTTCGGGCTGACCCCGCCGGCTCGCC
>JASHZA010000160.1 GCA_030042765.1 Candidatus Binataceae bacterium
ATCCCTTCGTATCGGTTGTAATCGTTTGGGCCGAAACTGGGAGCGCTGCCAGCGCGAATCCTGCCGCAAGACTTCCAACGATAAACGTGCGGCGCGTGAGTTGTTTCGGCGAGTCGAGACTATCGTTGCGTGGTTCGTCTGCGTTTTTCATCAGATTTTCTCATGCGATAACCGAGGCACATATACAACAGGAGGATTTGAACTTGCGAGGGCCCGTCCCGAGCTACGATATGCTGGTCCTGGTTGACCGCCCGATGCTCTGCTACAAAGGCCCCGAGATATCGACGGTTGATCATGCAGACACCCGCGAGCATTCCCCGGCTGGGTCTCCCGTCTTTCTGCAAGCCTGCGGAGCGACCCTTGGTGTCCCGCGGCAGGTATTAGCTATTAGCGGATCCCGGCAAGGGGGCCGAAGTAAAGATGCCGTCTAATTTCAATGTGGTCTCGATCGGTCCCGCCGCGCTGGATTTCATTTTTGATCCCATTGTCGCGGCCCTTCGTGAGCGCGGGCATCAAGTCACACACTACATCGACTATTCCAAATTCGCGCGAGAGTCCCCGACGGCTCTCAAAACTGCCGATGCTTTCGTTGCCATCGGCAGTTTTCACTGCACTCGGGAGCTGATGATGCAGGCGTCGCAACTCCGCGCTGTCGTCTCGCCTTTCATCGGCACCGAAGGATTCGACGAAGCAGCTGCGACAGCCCTTGGCATCGTCGTTGCCAACGGCCAGGTGCCCGAGAACTTTCTGAGTATGGCCGAATCAACGATCCTGCTCGTCCTTGCTTCGCTCTATGCGCTGCATTGGTGGGAACAACAGCTTCGCGAGAACATCCCGCATCCGCCGCGGGTGCCGGGACATATGCTGCGCGGAAGGACCATCGGGTTGATTGGCTTCGGACACATCGCGCGCGCGGTGGCGAGTCGTCTTAGTACGTGGGATGTCCGGATTCAGACCTATACTCCGCGGTTTCGCGTGCCGCTGCCGCCCGGCGTGACTGGTGTGGAGCTTGAAGAATTGCTCCGTACGAGCGATGTCGTTTGCGTGCTGGCAAGTCTCAATGCGGAGACCACCGGCATGCTCGATCTGAAGCGTTTGCGCCTGATGAAGCCCGACGCCGTATTGATCAACACCGCCCGTGGAGGAATCGTCGACGAGGCGGCGCTGGTGCAGATTGCGCGCGAACGCCCCAGCTTCAGGATCGCGCTGGATACCTTCGTTGAAGAGCCACTATCGGCACAAAGTCCGCTCCGCGACCTCCCCAACGCCATCCTGACGCCTCATGCAATCGGCCATACCCAGGAGAGCCTGGACGCACTTCCGATAGCCGCAGTCGAAAATGTCTTGCGAGCTCTCAGGGGTGAGCTACCGCTCTACGTGCGCAATCCGGCCGTGATTCCTGCATGGAATGCACGATGGGCCGCCCAACGCTGAGGGTTGCTATGCCGCGTCCGCGGCTGGGCGCATTTACTTTTTCTGTGCTCCGGGCAGAAAGTCGTCCAGTGGTACGCCGAAGCTGTTGAGCGCCCATGAAACCAAGTTGTACTGACCGATGGAAAATACAAGGTCCATCATCTGCTCAGTGTTGTAGCTTTCGGACAGGATTTTCCAAGTCTCGTCGGAAATGACCGAATTCTCGTACAGATCGTCGGCCGCCTGGAGCAGCGCCGATTCGTGGCGGTTCCATCCAGCCTTCGGGCCCTTGGTGATCTGATCGATCTCAACGTCGCTAAGTCCAGCACGCTTCCCGATCAGGATATGCTGTTCCCATTCGTACTTGCGCCTGGTTCAACCAGCCGATGCGGAGGATCGCGATCTCGCGCTCACGAGCCGATAGCGTCGACCCGTTCAGAATGTAATTGCCGAAACGTCCCCAGGCTCGAACCAGCTTGGGGTGGTTCAACAGGACCTTGAAGATGTTCAGAACCTGGCCGTTGACCATGCTCCGGTCGGCCATTTCGCGGTCTTTGCCTTCCAATTTTGACAAGTCACAAAAACGGATCCGTTGCATTCTCGAAATCATAACTCACCTCCCCGGGGTGTAAATTCATTGCTTACCGTGAACTCAGCCGAGAGATCGCTGCTAGCACAAACAGCGTCTTCCGGCCGCACTACTGGACCTCACGCTGTTACTCCGCCAACAACCCCCTGTGCAAGGGTTCAAGGACGGGCCGAGGGTCTATGGCGCAGAGCATCATGCCTGAAGTCCAATGTTGATCTGTGAGAGCCGTTGTGGCATGGAACGGATGCGAGCCGCCTTAACGAAGACGGCTTCTCGCGGGATTCGTGATGGTGATGCTATCACCCGCCGGAGTTGTGATCGGGTCGGAAGCAACGAACTCGTAAGGAAAAGGATTCCAGTTCAGGAGAATATCCCATGAAAGTTGGAGCATCTTTCTTCTGCCAGAATTACTTTCGCGCGGAAAAGCCCGACTGGGCAGTGTATCGCGAGGACCTGAAGCTCGCCGACATGGTCGAGCCCCTCGGGTTTGACTCGATTTGGGGTGTCGAACACCACTTTTCGCCCTACACGATGATACCCGACGTCATACAGTTCCTTACCTATATGGCCGGGCGCACCAGCCGCGTCGGTCTCGGAAGCATGGTCGTGGTGCTGCCGTGGCATGACCCTGTACGGGTAGCCGAGCAACTTGCGATGCTGGACATCTACGCCGGCGATCGGGAACTCACTCTCGGCTTTGGCCGCGGCTCCGGCCGAATCGAATACGAGGGTTTCCGCGTCTCGATGAGCGAATCGCGTGAGCGCTTTGTCGAGGCTGCCGAGATTGTGCGTTTGGCCCTCACGCAGCAGCGCTTTTCGTACTCCGGCAAATTCAACCAGATTCCCGAAATGAGCATCCGGCCGCAGCCGCGTCGCCAGAACCTCACGGACCGTTTTTACGGCGCGATCGTCTCGCCCGAGACGGGTGACATCATGGCGCGGCAGGGGATGGGTATGTTGGTGATTCCGCAGAAGCCGTGGGCGGAGCATCGCAAGGACTTCGACCATTTCCAGGAATCGTGCGCGAAGTTTGGTCAGATCGCGAAAAGGCCCATCGTGGTCGCTTTTATCTATTGCGCCGAGTCCGAGAAAGAAGCGAACGAGGGCGCGGACCAATGGATGGGGAATTATGCAGATACCGCGCTACGCCATTACGAATATGACGAGCCTGAACATTTTCGCGCGGTCAAAGGCTACGAGTATCACGTAAAAATGGCCGAGGCCGGAAAGAATTCCCCCGGCGCTTTCCGCGACATGTTCAGCAAGACACAGTGCTACGGCACGCCGGAGCAATGCGTCGAGACGCTGCGTACTATCGCTGGCACCATGGACGCGGCGGAGTTCGTTGGGATCTTCAAGTACGGCGGGATGCCGCTGGAACTGGCTGAACGCAGCATGAAGTTGTTTGCGACAGAAGTTCTGCCGCACATCCAAAAGGGTACATCGCCTGCGATTGCCAGCGCTGCGGCAGGGCGTTAGGTTCGCGAGACGAATTCTCAGGTAGCGGCCGCGTCGAAAACCGACGCGGTCGCCCCACTCACCGCGGTCGCGCAAATCTTCAAGGAGAAGGACTGCACTAGCCAGCGTTGGTGCGCGCTTGCGCGAAGACCAATCCGTCGGTCGAAGCTAGATCGTTTTAGTCCCGGGCGATCAGCATACCTATATCGGCTGGAACAAAAATTTCGCCGCGCATCGTGATAATATTCTGGAAGTGCTCACGCAGCGCCGCCCAGCGTTCGGCCGGGGCCGAGATGAAGGGTGTCATAGAGCGGAAGTAGTCCAACAGCGGTTCTACCTCCGTGACACGCAATGAATTCTGGTAGCGTGTTATTTCGACGTTAGGGAAGATCGCTGAAAGTTGCTCATGCCCGGTTTCAAGTCCGAAGCGTTCGGCGGACACGACGCGTGGCGGAACGCCCAGGACTCGGTTGGTGGTCTCTTGCAGTTCGCGCATATATTCGCGGCCGGTTGTGGTTGCGTAAAAGGCGCCGCGTTGGCTGAGTACGCGCCTGATATCGCGCAGCGCGCTTGCACGATTCTCGACATGGTAGAACATCATATTTGCGACCACCGCGTCGACGCTGCGGTCTCGAAACGGAAGAGCGGCGCCATCAAGCTGGCAGAAGCGAAAATGCGACGCGTGGACGCCGAGATTGCGTGCACAATCGCGCAGCATTCCCGCGGAAAAATCGGACAGCACGATGTTCCCCGACGGAATCCGGTCAAGGTTCTGCTTCCACAAAGTTCCCGGCCCACATCCCAACTCCAGAACTGTGCAGCCGCCGAACAGTTGGATTTGATCTAACACCCAGCGGTACCATCCATAGGTGTTGGAACCGAACCTTCCGACTAGCGCGGCTCGTTTCCGGAAGTTGCTCGAATCCTTGTATTGCTCGCGGAGCGCCCTCGTCGCTTCTTTCATACAGCCGCTTTACCTTGTCCGCGGGCAGGCATCAACTGAGCAAGGTGCCGCCACGATAGCGATTCTTCAGGGCATTACGTTCCCACTCAATTTACGCTCTTGATTCCTGGCTCAAGCCAAGTTTTTACCGTCTTGAGATTCATCCTGCGCCAGCGCAGGCTAAACGCTCACGCTTGGCCGCCTCCGCACTGGCTGGTCGTCAGTAGCCGGACGGCCGCGGACACCCGCCGAGCCTCGCAAGCAGATGCTTCGCGAGATCGAGCGTCGTGCGATCTTCCAAATATGGTCCCACAATCTGAATCCCAACGGGAAGTCCGCTCGCCGCGCGACCGACCGGAATTACCGTCGCCGGCAGATAACAGGCACCCGCGGGCGCCATCCAGGTGATTAGGTTCCAATATTGCCGTTGCTCGCCTCCCACGGTGACCATCCTGCTGGCGATGGGTTCGGAATGATCGTGGGGTATTGCCGGACATGGCATGACTGGAAGCAGAATCGCGTCCCACTCTTTGAAAAATTCCTCCCACCGCTTGCGCATCTGCAAGCGCCGCTCGTTATGGCTGAGCCATTGACGGTGACGCATCGCAAGAAGCCGCCGAGTCTGCGCCGCCGGTGTGTCACCCGTTGTGGCGGCATACTCTTCGATCTTCTCGAAGCCCACTCCACCAGCCAGAGCTGCCTGCAACAAAGCGAAAAACGTGGACGTCACCTTTTCTAATGTAAATGCCGGACGCGCGTTGTGATCGACAGTGGCACCGGCGGCACCGAGCGTTTGCGCCGCGTTTTCAAGCAGCTCCCGCACCCCAGGCTCAACTCGGCATGCCGGATCATCAAGCCAGGCTGCGATACGGTATTCTTTGAGCGTCCGGCGACGCGGGGACGGCAGCTTCAGACGCCACGCGGGATACTCCCAGCGGTTGGGGCCAGCCAGGATGTCGAGACCGAGCTTTAGATCCTCGACGCTCCGCGCCATCGGCCCTACAACTGCCAGATCGGCAAGGGTCAAAGTTCCTGGAGGCCCCGGAATCTGTCCGTGTGCTGGAACGATTCCATAGCTGGGCTTGTGACCAACGACCCCCGACATGTGGGCCGGCAGGCGAATCGAGCCTCCGATATCGCTCCCGAGTTCGATTGGTGTGAACCCGCATGCCAAGGCCGCGGCGGAGCCGCCGGACGATCCGCCGGGTGTGCGCGACAAGTCGTGAGGGTTGTTTGTCGTGCCGAAGACTTTGTTGTAGCTCTGCATGTCCCCGGCATAGATCGGCAAATTCGTCTTTCCGAAGATGACCGCCCCAGCTTCGCGCAGTCGCGCAACTGGCCACGCATCCTCATTCGAAATGAATTCTGCAAGTTCCGGAGCACCCGAAGTCGTTCTCATCCCGGCAGTCTGGAATGAGTCCTTGACCGTCATGGGCACCCCATGCAGCGGTCCGAGACTGCGGCCACGCGCAAGCGCGGCGTCCGCGCGGTCTGCCTCAGCGCGTGCGCGCGCCGCGTCGATCGTCACGACACTGTTGATTGGCTTGTCGAGCGCTTCGACCCGAGCGAGGAAATAGTCCAGAGCCTCCCGACTCGAAATTTTGCGGTCGCGGATTTTCTTCGCGATCGCGATGGCACTGTCATACGCAAGCTCTGTCACGGCGATGTCCCTCCCGGTTGGTTGGCTTCCTGGGGTTAAGTAGCTGGTGCGGATACACAGTCAAGCAGAAATGCGATGACTGGCCGCTAGGCTAGCTTGCGGATCCTCTCCAGCGTCGCGGAGTCGGTCTTCAGCAGCGGCGCCGGGAGCCGCATCGCGAGCGTGATCCAATTGCGATCACGCGCGGTGACTTCGCGCAATATGGCTATACCGTCATCAACATCACCGATGCTGAGCAGGCCGATCGCGTGCCAGAACCGCATTTCGGGATTATCGCCGATAAGCCGAGCGGCGGTCTCGAACTCGCGATTCATTGCCGCTCTGTCGCGCTGCTCCAGTGCCCTCTGCGCGCGCCGCTGATGGATATATGCGCGCGCCACTGAGACCAGCCGCCGAATCTCTCTGAGCGGCTCAGCCGCGTCGTCGACGCGCACGTCGTAGAGCTTATCCTTCCACGGTTGCCCCGTGTTCTCACCTGCAACAACCAGCATAGCCGCCGACTGGCGTCCACGAATATCCCCGCCTTCGGCTTCAGCGGCGTCCAACGCGCCAAGCAACCGATCGACCAGTTCGCCTCGAGCCGACTTGTACGCCTCAGCCATGGCGGGCCATACCGTCGGCCGCAGCATCATGTTGGCCTGCACCGCGAAGCCGTCTCCCGTGATGTGCCCCGCCTCCGCGATAGCCAGGGCGCCAGTATGAGCGGCGACGCGCCCGTGAGCGTCGATTATCCCGACCTGCCTCACCGCGCTCATCGGATCGCTGGCGACCAGACCGGCCAATGTATCGGGCGCACTCTTGCCGGCGCGCATCAAGTCCAGGCCGAGCTTTCCGTAGGCCGGGTCCGCGATCGATTGTGTCGCGACGGCGCCGACCCCGGCCTCCGCCCAGGTCACAATTGATCCGACCGAGAAGTAATGGGATTGCACCGCCACGCCGAGCTGACCGGTCTCAACGTCGCGCGCGACGATCGAATAGGTGTGAACCAGTGGCCAGCGAATCGCGGGACTGTGCAACTCCACGGTGACGGCACTCCTTGTCCGGCTGACTTTGCTAGTCATGACCGAATCGGCAGTGGAAGACCAGCAGATGAAGACGGCACGCCCGATTCGGAGCGGGTTGATCCGGTCCCGCTTCGGGTTCCCACTGTTTCGCCACCTTTTCGTCGCAGTCAGGAGCAGAGCGCCAACCTGACCAACGGAGCGCTCCTAAAGTAGCTCGAATTCGGGCCGCCCTTCGCAGGGTAGCGATGACGCCTAACCGTTTTGCCCGGCTTGTGCTATCAAACGCGCGACGTGAGAGTTATTCTCCAAAGTCACATCGGTTCCGCTGTAAAGAGGTGAAGCCATGGCACTCAGCCACTCCATCGAGGCTCGCCCGATCGAAAACCGCTACGCTCGCGGCTGGCACTGCCTGGGGCTGGCAGCGGACTACAAGGACGGGAAACCACATGCGCTGAATGCTTTCGGCACCCACCTGGTTGTCTTTATGGGCGAGGACGGTGAGGTGCATATCCTTGATGGATTTTGCCCGCACATGGGTGGCGATCTCAGCCAGGGTACGGTACAGGGCAAATCGATCGTCTGTCCGTTTCATCACTGGAGTTGGGGCGGCGACGGGGTGTGCAGCGCGATTCCCTATACGAAGCGCATTCCGTCGAAAGCTGTAGTCAAATCCTGGCCGGTCTGCGAGGAAAACAAGCTCTTATTCGTGTGGAACGACCCGGAAAATAATGCACCGCCGCCGGAGGTTGCGATTCCGAGACTTGCGCCAGCGTTCTCGGAGGAATGGGGTGATTGGGTGATGGAAACGTGGACCATCAACACCAATTGCCGCGAACTCATCGACAACGTCTCCGACATGGCGCATTTTGCTGCAGTTCATCATGTGCCGATCGACTACTTTGCGAATGTCTTCGAAGGCCATAAGGCTACCCAGGTGATGGTAGGTAAGAGCCTCAATCCCACTGCCGAGGGCCGGCTGACAACGCGCGCCACCTACTTCGGGCCCGCTTATCAGATCACCGAGATGTCGGGCGCGATGGGCGGTTTCCCGGTCGCATCGATCCTGCTCAATTGCCATATTCCGATTACCCTTAACAGCTTCGAGCTCCGTTTCGGGATGCTGGTGAGAAGACTTGAAGGATTGAGTGACGAGGAGAACCGCCAGGTGATTCAGACCTACGTGCGGCTCATCCAGCAGGGCTTCTACGAAGACGTGGCAATCTGGGACCACAAGGTTCGCGTCGACAATCCCTTACTGTGCGATCGGGATGGGCCGATTTACCATCTGCGCCGATGGTATCAACAGTTCTACGTTAACGCCGACGAGGTAGCGGACGTCACACGCCAGCGGCGCTTATTTGAGTTGAACGAAGGTCTGGCTTTGACGCCGCAGCTGCACCACGTCTTTGAGGAATAGCCAGGCGCGAGGGCTTGGCCGGAGGAAATTCCACCGCCTAATCCGCTCAATAGTGGTGGCAGAGTAAAACGCTTAGCGCGAGATGAGCGATACGGGCAGCATTCAGGACTGGGATTGTCAGTATGACACGATAGTGGCCGGCTCCGGCGCCGGGGGTATGACCGCCGCCATCTGCGCCCACGATCTCGGGCAGTCGGTCTTGGTGTTGGAAAAAAGCGAGACGTACGGTGGCACTTCCGCGATCTCGGGTGGTGCAGCCTGGGTACCTTGCAATCATCACATCGCGGTCCCGCATGCGAGCGACAGCTACGACGACGCGCTCACCTACCTTAAGGCCGCAACTCGCGGGATGATCTCCGAGGCACGTCTGCAAGCGTACCTGCAGAGCGCGCCGACGATGGTTCGGTACCTAGAAGAGCGGGCGCGACTACGCTATCGGGCGATGCCCGAATATGCCGATTACTATCCTGAACTGCAGGGTGCAAAGCCCGGAAGCCGAACACTCGATCCGGAGCCATTCGACGCTGCGAAGCTGGGTGAAGAGTTCCTGCGGCAGCGCCCGGCGACCCCGGGCACTCTTCTTGCCGGGCGAATCGCGATGACTGCTGCGGAGGCGCGGGTTCTTTTGTGTCGCGAGCGTGGCTGGATCGCGCTGCTTTTGCGACAGCTTGCCCGTTACTGG
>JASHZA010000161.1 GCA_030042765.1 Candidatus Binataceae bacterium
CGATCGATCGGCGGATAATCGCGCGCGACCTCGGGTTTCGCCGAATCGCCGAGAACAGCGTCGACGCAGTCTCGGATCGCGATTTCGCGCTGGATTTTCTCGCCGCCGCGGCGATCCTGATGGTTCATATGTCGCGCATGGCGGAGGAGATTATCCTGTGGAGCAGCGCCGAGTTCGGCTATGCCGAATTGCCCGACGAATTCTCAACCGGCAGTTCCATGATGCCGCAGAAGAAGAATCCAGACCTGCTCGAGCTGATTCGCGGCAAGAGCGGGCGCGTTGTCGGAGATCTTGTCGCGTTGCTCACTGTGATCAAGGGGCTGCCGCTCGCCTATAATTCCGATCTCCAGGAAGATAAGGAGCGCGTGTTCGACGCGCTCGATACGATCAAGCCCGTGCTCGGCTTACTCGCGAAACTGTGGCCGCGAATTACGTTCAATCGGCCGGCCATGCGAGCCGCGGCGGGTGGGTTCGCGCTCGCTACCGACCTTGCGGAGTATTTGGTCGCCCGCGGCGTGCCGTTTCGCGAGGCGCACGAAGCCGTTGGATCGCTAGTGCGCGATTCTGCTAACGCAGGCCGATCGATTGGCGAGCTCGATCTGAATGAATTGCGCCGCTATTCGCCGGTGTTCGGTCGCGACGCGGTCACGATGCTCACTCCGGAGAACTCGATTCGGGCACGTAAAGTAGTTGGTGGACCGGCGCCTGCCACGGTGCGGCGGCGGCTCAGGAAGCTCGGGCGGCGATGAGGATGATAGCGACCATGAGGTGGAGAGAATCCGGTTTAATGGCCTTGGCTATCGCCTTGGCGGCGTGGATTCCGGGTTGCGGGGTCAAGAGTGCTCCAATGGCGCCCGAACTGGTGCGCCCTGAGCAAATCCGGGATCTGCGCGCATCGGCCGATCCGGCCGGTATCAAGCTCTCGTGGGATCGCCCGACCCATTACGTGGGGGGCCATCTGATGCGCGACCTGGGAAGTTTCGTGATTCTTCGAGGGAGCACTGCCGGGAAGATGGATCCACTGGTAGAACTTCCGGTGACCGACAGGGAGCGCTTCTCGGTCCAGCGCGAGTTCAGTTACGTTGACGGCGAGACCACCCCGAATAGCCATTATCGCTATCAGATTGTCTCCGAGACCGTTGACGGACACATCAGCGAACCCTCCAACGAGGTGGAATTCACCAGGGTCAAGCCCTCTCCTCCGCCAAATCCCGCGAATTTCAAGCTTCCGGAGCCTGTCGCGACGGATTCGCCTTAACGATGCCTGCGCCTGCCGGCGGGTTGACCGGCGCCCCTTTTTGCGCCACCACCGCCTATGATAAAAACCAGCGTCACAGCCAGCAAGCTTTCGGGCCCGACGCGGAACCCGATCGCCAGCGGCAGCCGGGCCACCTGAGATCTGCCAGAAAAACGGATGAATTATTTTACTTACAAGGACAATCGGCTTTTCGCGGAAGATGTCGCCACGGACCAGCTCGCCGAAGCTCTAGGCACCCCCCTCTACGTTTACAGCGCGCGCACCTTGCGCCGCCATTTCAGGGTTCTGAGCGATGCATTCAAGGGCAGCGATACCTTGATTTGCTTCGCGATGAAGGCGCTGTCGAACCTCAGCGTGCTCAAGCTCTTCGGCGACATGGGCGCGGGCTTCGATATCGTCTCGGTGGGCGAATTGATGCGCTGCCTGCGCGTGGGAGCCGACGCGCACAAGATCGTGTTTTCCGGAGTCGGCAAGACCGACGCGGAGATCGAAGCCGCGCTCAAGGCCGGCATCCTCATGATCAATGTCGAATCACGCCCGGAGCTTCATCGCGTGAGCGAAGTGGCGCGCCGTCTCGGAGTCCAGGCGCCCGTCAGCCTGCGCGTGAACCCGGACCTCGATCCGGGAACCCATCCGCACATCTCCACCGGCCATCGCGACAGCAAGTTCGGGGTGCCCTTCGCGCAAGTCGGCGAGTATTACGCCGAGGCGCGCACACTGCCGAATCTCGAACTGGCCGGTCTCAGTACGCACATCGGATCGCAAATCACCGAGACCGGGCCGTTCAACGAAGCGGCGCAAAAGGTCGCCAGGATAGTCAGCGCTTTGCGCGCAGACGGGATCGGCCTCAAGTACCTCGATTTGGGCGGCGGCCTCGGTATTCCCTACCAGGAGGAACCGCCTCCTCCCTCCGAGTACGCGGCCGCGCTCCTCGGGCCGCTGCGCTCGATCGGACTCAAGTTCATCATTGAGCCCGGAAGAGTGCTGGTCGGTAACGCCGGAATCCTTGTGACCCGCGTGCTCTACGTGAAGGAGACCGACGTCAAACGTTTCGTCGTAGTCGACGGCGCGATGAACGACCTGATCCGGCCGGTGCTGTACGAGGCCTTCCACGAGATTCGTCCCGTGCTGCGGCGCAGCGGCGGCCCGACCGTTACTGCGGACGTCGTCGGCCCGGTATGCGAGAGCGGGGACTTTTTCGCGCGCGAACGCGATCTGCCTCAGGTGCAGCGCGGCGATCTGCTCGCCCTGATGAGCGCCGGGGCTTACGGGTTCGTGATGGCCTCGAATTACAACAGCCGTCCACGCGCGGCCGAGGTTATCGTCAACGGCGCGGAATATCAGGTCGTGCGTGAACGCGAGACTTTCGAGGATCTGATCCGCGGCGAGAAGATCGTGACGCTCAAGGGCGGACCCGATGCGTAAGCTCGAGTTCGTCAAGATGCACGGATGCGGCAACGACTATATCTACGTTGTCGCCGACCGCACGGCTCCGGCCGATCCCGGGTTGCTCGCGCAGCGCCTGTCGGACCGCCGCTTCGGCATCGGCGGCGACGGCTTGATCATGCTCTGCCACTCGGCCAGCGCCGATGTGCGGATGGAAATGTACAACGCCGACGGCAGCCGCGGCGAAATGTGCGGCAACGGAATCCGCTGCGTCGCTCGGCTCTATTATGAAATTTCCGGCGGCCGCAAAAATCCCGTCGCCGTCGAAACCGATTGCGGCATCAAGACCATCGAACTTTCGCTCACGGACGGCCGCGTGGCGGCTGCAACCGTCGATATGGGCGAGCCGATCCTCGACGGACGCCAAATTCCTGCGGCTCACGACGGCCGCGTCGTCAACCACGCGCTCGAAGTGGACGGGCGGGTGTGGAAGATCACGGCGGTCTCGATGGGAAATCCGCATTGCGTCGTTTTCGTCGACGACGACAGCATCTTCGGGCTCGACGATTCGGAATTCGCGCGGCTCGGCCGCCCCTTCGAGCACCATCCGTTCTTTCCCCGCCGCGTTAACACCGAATTCATTCTGCCGCTCGCGCGCAACCGGCTCCGGATGCGCGTGTGGGAGCGCGGATCGGGCGAAACGCTCGCCTGCGGCACCGGCGCCTGTGCGTCGTTGGTGGCGGCCGCACTGACCGAACGCGCGGACAGACGCGCGACGGTCGAGCTTCGCGGCGGCAACCTCGACATCGAATGGCGCGACCGCGGCGCCGGCGCCAATCACGTCTTCATGACGGGCGACGCGATCGAGGTCTTCAGAGGCGAGGTCGAAGTCGGCGACCACGAACTGGTGGCCGCCGGCGGGAGGTCATAGCCAATGTTCAAGGGTGCCCTTTCGGCTCTAATCACACCGTTTCGCGACGGCGAGGTCGACGAACGCGCCCTGCGCGAAATCGTCGAATGGCAGATTCAGTCCGGTGTCGACGGCCTCGTGGCCTGCGGCTCGACCGGAGAATCCGCCACGCTCACGCTTGCCGAGCACGACCAGGTGGTCAAACTGGTGGTCGAGCAGGCGCGCCGGCGCGTCCCCGTGCTCGCCGGCACCGGATCGAACTGCACCGCCGAGGCGATTCGGCTGACCGCTTTCGCGCGCGAGGTGCGTGCCGATGGCGCATTACTGATCTCGCCCTATTACAACAAGCCCACCCAGGACGGAATCTACAAGCATTACAAGATGATAGCGGCGCACGTCGACCTGCCGCTCGTCGTCTACAACATCCCCGGCCGCACCGCTTCGAATATCCTGCCCGAAACCTTCGCCCGCCTGTGCGACATCAAGCAGGTCGTTGGTATCAAGGAAGCCTCGGGCTCGATGGACCAATGCTCCGATATCCTGCGTCTTTGCGGCGACCGCCTCACGATCCTATCGGGCGACGACTCGGCGACGCTGCCCCTGATGGCGATCGGAGCCAAGGGCGTCATCGCGACCATCACGAACGTGATGCCGCGCGAGATGCGCGACCTGGCGGCTGCGGCCCTCGACGATGACTTTGTGCGCGCGCGCCAGATCCATTTCAGAATGCTG
>JASHZA010000162.1 GCA_030042765.1 Candidatus Binataceae bacterium
CTGCTGGATGAATTTAGCCGGTGACCAAGCGACGTTAGGCAGCCCGAAGCATTAGCCGAAGCCGTTCACCGCCTCTTCGGCAGCCACACACCCAAACTAAGGCTGAAGTTTCTCCGGCCCGGGGAACGTCACTGCGCCGAGGGGCACGACGCTTCCGCACACCGTTTCGTGCTTTCAATCCGAAATAAGAAGCCGTCAGACTACTAATTAACACATTCTTAGGTGCTCTACGCTAGTTCTGATTTCGTTTACATCTAATAGATTGATATAAGGCTAGATAGCTTTCCATTCGGAGCTCTTAGCTTTATGTTTCTCCTAAGACAGCGCCATAGAAGCAAAGGCCAGACGATGACCGAGTATGCGATGATAGTCGCGGTAGTCGCCATCGTCCTGATCGTCAGCTACCAGACCCTGGGGCAAGACGTTATTTCTCTCGTGAACAACGTAGACGCTCTTTTCACGGCGACTTGAGCGGCCAAGTTTGATGAGTGCGCGCGCGCCCGCGTAGGGTGATTTTGACAATCCGGTCTGGCCCACTTTGATGCTCAGATTTGGCCCACCTAGCTGGGGTTAGTCATCCTTCTTTTTTGAGAGATTTTAATCGTCTGGTCCTTTCGCCCCATGCGCGCTAGGAGATGTGCGCAGCACGTACCTTGCGCGATCAGCGTTGCTAGCGCGCTCCACGATAACTGCATCTAGTTTCCTTTCTTACCCGCCGGCGGCGGCGGTGCGGATGTGATGTTCATGACCGAAGTTCGGCCCTTGCGTTTTTCGAGGGTTCTGCGGAAGCGGTAGGATTCTGCGCCAGTCTCGATGATGTGGGCCCGATCGGTGATGCGATCGATCAACGCCTTGCACAGCCGGGCATTTGGAATCACCTGGGTCCATTCTGAGAACGGCAGGTTGGTAGTCACTATTACCGCGGCCTTCTCAGCCCGTTCCGCGACCACCTGGAACAGGAACTCCGCGCCAACCTCGGCCAGTGGCACGTATCCCACCTCATCGAGTGCGATTAGGTCGTAGCGAGCCCAGCGCGCCATTGTACGGCCAAGTTGCAACTGATGCTTGGCCTCGACCAGCTCGTTGATCAGCGCCGCCGCAGTCGCGAATCGTACCCGGCGCTTCTGCCGGCAGGCCGCCACCGCCAACCCGGTGAGCAGGTGGGTTTTGCCGGTCCCGCTGTCGCCTATAAAGATGATGGGCTCCGCCCGCCCGATGTAGCCGCCTTCGGCGAGTTCGTGAATCTGTTGCGCCGAGACCTTGGGGCACTGCGCGAAGTTGAACTCCTCGAGGGTCTTCATCCGCGGCAGATGCGCTTCACGAATGCGCCGTTCCACCAGCCGATGTTCGCGTTCCTCGAGCTCGGCCTGCAGCAGCGCTTCGAGATAACCCAGATGCGTGCGACGCTCGCGCACCGCCTCTTCGGCGAGTTGGGTACACTGCGCGGCAATCGCCGGCAGATGCAACACCTTGCACTGCTGCCGAATGGTGGCCGCTTCCAGGACGGCGGTCTGCGCACTCATGGCGCCACCTCCTGGCCGAGCAGTCCATCGTAGTCGGTCAGCATCGGCAACGGACGTTCGAAGCGCGCAAGCGCGCCCAACTCCACCATCGCACTCCGCGCATGGGCCAGATCGGCGGCTCCCGCCAGATGCCGGATCGCGGCGGCATCCGAACAGCCGAGACTTAGCGCTTCTTCCACCGCCGCCCGCACGCGCTGGTGCCCGTGCGATTTGATCAGGCTTAGCACCTGAATCATCTGGCGCGTGCCGCTCTGCCTTCCGTGCCGGCGAACCAGTTCTTCGAGCAGTCGATCGTAACTCTCCGGCCACAGTCCGCGTTGTCGCCACGCTGCGAGTGGTTTCGATCCAGCTAGCGCGCCTGGCTTGCGCTCCAGTACGTCGAGATAGTGTTCGAGGTCGAGCACTTGCTGATGGCGTTCATGACAGCGCTCGTGGCGTGCGATGCAGTGGCCTTCGTCGCGGATCTCCACACCGCTCGGATAAAGTCGCACCTCGACCGTCTTGCCCGGTTCGGCCGGAGCCGAATAGAGATTGGTCCGCACCCGCACACATCCCAGTCCGTCCACGCGCGGGAAGGAGATCTCCGCCAGCTCGAAGCCCTGCTCGACAAGTGGCAGTAAATGCGTGCGTTCCGCGACCATCAACACCCCCACCAGCTGGCTGCGTCCCGCGATCTGGCGCCGTTCATCTTCGTGACAGGCGGCGAGCAGCTGCGCGTTGAGATCGGCGAGGTCTCGCGCCTTTGGCATCGGCACCCAGTGATTACGCCGGAAGTAGCCAGCTTCGCTCTCGATGCCGCCCTTTTCGTGCGCTTCGTAGGGCGAGCAGAACTCGCTCTGGAAGCGCCAGTGCGAGCGGAAGGCGATGAAGCGCGCGGTTTCCTCGCGGCGGAACCCACGCAGGATTTTCTTCACCGCGGCTTTCAGGTTGTCGTACCTGAGGAGCCGAAAGACTCCGCCAAAAAACCTGAATGCGTGCTCGTGGGCTTCGAGGAAAGCCTGTTGTGTCGCCCGATGATACGCGCGATGGAAAGCTGCTCCACTCACCATGCTGCGCATCGAAAAGACCTGCAGCAGCACCGGCTCGCCATTCAACTCCGCCCATGCCTCGTACCAATCGACCTGGCCTTCCCCTCCCGGCTCGTAGCTTTGCGGCACGCAAGTCGAACGCGTTGACCGTCCCAACTCGCGTTTGCGCTCGCGCACGTAATGACGAATTGTTACCTCCGCCACCTTCCCCTCCGGCATTTCCGTCCTGATTCGCTGCCATATGCGATGGGCGGTATGGCGCTGCTTGCGCGGCGCCGTGCGGTCGGCTTCCAGGATGGCGTTGATGAACGGAATCAGCGGCCCCACTACCGGCCGCTCGCGCTCGCTTCGCTTGCGCTCCGGCGGTTCGGCGCTCGCCAGTGCCTGACGCACCATCCGGCGGTGGACGCCTAGCTTGCGCGCGACTCCGAGCACCGTCCCCACGCCGAACTCGTATTCTCTCCGTATCCGCTCGAATAGCTCCACCTTCGCTCTCCTCTCCATCCCACCCCTCCTGCCTCCTCAGCAGGATGCGTGGGGTTCGCGAGGTGGGCCATTTCAGCGCATCGAAGTGGGCCGTTTCAGAGTATCGAAATCACGAGTTCTTTCACGACCCCGACCAGCACGGCTGGGCTTCCATCCGCGTCGATGGCCACTGGGAGAATCACCCGATCCGTTCCCGGCCCTTCCAGCTCTTCCTATTGCGCACCTATTACCGGGAGAGCGGCCAGAGCCCCGGCGCGCCAGCCATCCGCGCCTCACTGGAGTTGTTCGAGGCCAAAGCCCTGTTTGATGGTCACGAAGCTGCGGTCCACCTGCGGGTCGCAAATCATCGCGGCAAACTCTATCTCGACCTCTGCGACCACGCCTGGCGGGTGATTGAGATCGACACCGAGGGTTGGCGGCTGGTCGAGCGACCGCCGCCGAGATTTCATCGCACCCGCGGCTCTCAGCCGCTGCCGCCACCCGAGCGCGGCGGCAATATCGATGAACTACGCCGCTTCCTCAACGTCGACCATCAGGGTTGGACCCTGATCAAGGCCTTTCTGGTCGCGGCGCTGCGTCCCGGGGTGCCCTGTCCCATCCTGGTCGCCAAGGGTGAGCAGGGAGCGGGCAAGACCACCGCCTGCAGAATCATCAGCGCGCTGATCGATCCGCGCACCGGCTCCCTGCGCGGCATACCGCGTGAAGTTCGCGATCTGACCGCCGCCGCCAGGAATTCCTGGCTGGTATGCTTCGATAACCTGAGCCAGCTGCCCGAGGACCTCGCCGACGCCGCCTGCCGGCTGGCCACCGGCGGCGGTTTCGGTGGGCGCGAACTCTATAGCGATCATGACCAAGCAGTCTTCGACGCCACCCGTCCCTTGGTGTTCAACGCAATTCCCGACCTGGGGGCCGCGCGCCCCGACTTTCTCGATCGCGCACTGATCGTGGAGTTCCTCGAGATGAAAGCGGAGGTTCGCGCCGACGAGGCGCGGTTCTGGCGCGACTTCGAACAGGCACGACCGCGCATCCTGGGTGCGCTGCTCGATGCGGTCAGCGCGGGACTCAG
>JASHZA010000163.1 GCA_030042765.1 Candidatus Binataceae bacterium
GCGGAATCAGCCGCCCCTGTGAAAGTGCGCGAAAACCTGATCCGGGTCGCCATCGGGAGCATCTTCGGTCCCTAGCTCGATTCTCTCGCGCCATCGAAGTCCCGGAGGCTCTCCTGCCCGACGGTTGTTACGCGATCGTTCGCACGATATGCCTAGCGCTATTGACAATGTTGGAACACAACAGGTATATGAGTCGACAGAGAGTGTTTACCGCCTTTTTTCTCCGCGAGGAGGTTCCCATCACAAATGCCAGAAGCGCCGAGTTCCTGTAAGCAGGTCTTCGAGGAGATGCCTAGCCACTTCAACAAGGAAGCGGCAAAGGGGCTCAACGCTATCTTTCAATTCGACCTGTCGGGTGACGGTGGCGGCAAGTGGCACGTGCTGGTCAACAACGACCAATGTAAGGTGGCGGAAGGAGCCCACCCTTCTCCCAATATCACTATCTCGATGACCGCAAAGGACTACCTCGACATGATTGCCGGCAAACTCAACGGCCAAATGGCATTCATGACGGGAAAGCTTAGGATCGCGGGCGACATGGGGCTCGCGCTCAGGCTACAGAGCCTGTTTACCAATCAATAAGAATACTTGTTCGATTTTGGATGCCGGCGCCCAAACGCCGGCTTGGACTGACGGTTAGCCCGCATCCCACCAACCTATCGATAAGCTAAGCGAATTGGCCGCCAGGTACGCCGTACCGAGTGCGCTCTGGAATTGAAAGCAACGCAGCATAATCGTATCCAGTTTCGAAGGCAGCACGCCCGTCCAGTAAAAGATTCCAACTGAATTGCATTGAATCTTGTAGCCCTCAAGATCGACAGCAGCTTGCAATGTCTGAGGATGTTACCTCGCAATGGCGAAAGGAAAGAGATGAGTCCGCAGGAAACCACGGGTGAGACGGCCAAGGAAGAAGAGTCCCGAGACGCCGACCGCGACAGCGACTCGGTTGCCAGCAAGCTCTCCAAAGAGCTGAGCAACTGGCGGCGGCGGCGAA
Source organism: Candidatus Binataceae bacterium (assembly GCA_030042765.1). Taxonomy (GTDB): domain Bacteria; phylum Desulfobacterota; class Binatia; order Binatales; family Binataceae; genus JASHZA01. The sequence goes on from JASHZA010000163.1 coordinate 995, forward strand.
CCAGTGGACGGCCCCGACGCGGTGAAGCTGACAGCACCAATTACCAGTCTGAGTCCGCCCGCACCATTAAAGTGCGCGGCCACGAAACCTTGGTAATTCGTAAGCCTAAGCTCGCCAAGCCCCCGGTGACCAACACCGAAGGCTCGGAACCGTAGGATTGGTCGGGGAACCCGTTTCCCCAATCGTTCGCCCTTCCCACGGCCGCGGGCGGTCCTATCGAGTCACACGGTCTGAGCGCTGGGCGCCCCCGGCGTCACGCGCTCTATCGTGCATCGGGATTCGGATAATCGTCGACGACAACTCCCGCCCGGCGCCAGCGCTTTCACCCGGCTTCAGGAACGGAACACTTCGACCGGCATTTCGCGCGCGGCCTGATGCGCCGGGTACACGGTCGCGAGCCAGCATAACGCCAGCGATGCGATCGCCACTACCACGAAGCTAAGGGGCTGGGCGTCGATCGGTAACGTTGAGATTCCGTAGATTTGCTTCTGGATATGGATGAAGTGATACCGCGACAAGATGAAGCACGCTGCAGCACCGAGCATTAGTCCCGCCGCGGTCCCTGCAACGCCGACGATCATGCCTTTGACCACAAAAATCCGCCGAATATCGGACCGCGCCGCCCCCATCGCCATCAGCACCGCGATATCCTTGCGCTTTTCCATCACCACCATGATCAGCGTGGCCACCAAGTTGAAGGCCGCCACAGCGATCAGCAGAATCAGCACCATGGCGTATACTCGCTTGAGCAACTGAAAGCCCGCTGCCGCCGCCGCATTGAATTCCATCCAGTTGTTCACCCGGAACGATTTGGTGAAAGCATTGCGCAGCAGCTCTGTCACCGTTTCCGTCTGATCGAGATTGCGCAGCCGCACCTCGATTCCGTCGACACCTTCGCGGCCGAAGAATCTGGCCGCGCGATCGATCCCCATGAAAACCAGGTCGCGGTCGACAAAGGCAATTCCGGACTCGAAGATCGCGCCGATCGCAAAATGCCCCGTGCGGGTCGTCAGCTCAGCATCGGCCCCCGCCGTGATCGGTGCGACTATGTTGACCGGATCTCCGACCTTTACCTTAAGCTTGTCGGCAAGGGTCGACCCGATCGCTATCGTACCGTCGGGAGCGGCGGGCATGGCGTGCGCCGCAAGGCTGTCGAGCGACCCGTGCTGATGTAACGCCGGAGTTGCGCAACCACTACCGCGTTGTCCGGCTGGACTCCGCGCGCGACCACACCACTAATTCCGCCCGCCGAGGAAATCATCGCCTGGCCGATGATGAACGGATCGGAACCGGCCACGCCTGGTACCGCGTTGGCGCGCGCCTCGACCGCTTTATAATCAGTGATCGCGCCGCCGTAGCTTTCGATCTGAATCTGCGGCGTCAAGCTCAGGATGCGTTGGCGCAGGCTTGCCTCGAAGCCGCTCATCACGGCCAGGACTATCACCAGGGCAGCCACTCCGAGCATCACGCCCAACGCGGTGAAAATCGTGGTGATCGAAATAAAGGTGTCGCGGCGGCGTGCGCGCAGATAGCGGAGAGCGACTTGCAGTTCGTAACGCACCGGCAGTGAGAAGCAGCTTTCGTTAAGTATAGTCCTCTCCGCGCGCACACGAGAGGGCACCGTGAATCATCGCCCGCGGCGTCAACGCGCCGGCCTAAAAGATCACTTTATCCTGTTTGAGTTGCTCGATCTCCGCCGCGGTCATCCCGAAGATTTCGCCCAGTACTTTGTCGTTATCTTGCCCGAGCACCGGCGCCGCTCTCCGAAGCTCCCCCGGCGTCCGGCTCATCCGATGCTGCAGTCCTTCGTATGGCGACGGACCCATGTGCCGATGTTCAAGCCAGTGCCAGAAACCGAACGCCTCGAGATTTTCGTCGCGATGCAGATCCATGCAGTTCTGCACCGGATACGCGCCGACTCCCGCTGCCTGTAACGCAGCGGTCAGTTCCTCGGCATTGCGATTCCGCACCAACGCCCCGACGAATTCGTCGACTGCGCCGCGATTCTCGAGCCGATCGATCATTGTGGCGAAGCGCGCCTCCGGCGCCGGATGGCCCAGTGTCTTCAGCATCGCCGCCCATTCATCATCGCTCGCGACCGCGATCGCCAGCCAGCGCTCATGGCCGTCTTCGTCGGCACAGCGATACGCGCCATGTGGTGCGTACCGCTCCGATCGATTTGCCTGCGGTCCCAGCACACGCCCCGTCGCGAAATAGTCAATCATCGCCGGCGCGAGATTGTGCAGCGCCGCTTCGTACTGCGCCATGTCGATATACTGTCCCTTGCCCGTGCGCCGCTTGTAATCCAGCGCCGCCATCAACGCGCACGCCGAGAAACGCGGGGCGATAAAGTCGGTATACGCGCCGTACGGCGGACACAGCTCGCTCTCCGAATAGCCGGCGATATAGTAAAATCCCGACAGCGCCGCCATCAGATTCCCGAACCCCGGGTAATCCCGATGCGGCCCCGTCTGGCCCTGCATGCACGTCGACAGCATGATCAGCCTGGGCTTGATCGTGGAGAGCCGTTCGTAATCGAGCCCCCAATTGCGCAACGTCTTCGGCGTGAAGCTCTCGCTCACGACGTCCGCCCACGGCAGCATCCGAATAAAAATTTCGCGCGCCCTGGGTTTGCTCATGTCGAGCGTGATCCCCAGTTTCGACGAATTGTAGCTCGCGAAGAACTGGCTGTTGTTGATCCCCGGCTTGCCGTCCTTCCACGGCGGCGCCAGCCGCAATCCGTCGGGCCGCGCCGCCGATTCGATCCGGATCACCTCCGCCCCGTTGTCCGCGAGGTATTTCGTCGTCACGGGCCCGACGCCGTACCACGTGAAGTCGAGAACATGGATTCCCTCGAACGCGTAACGCCTCATCGCATTCTCTCCGTTAGACCGCGCCCGCCGCGCGCAGTTCCGCCAACTGTTCCGGCTTCATCGCCAGCAGCCCGCAATAAACCTCGCGGTTATGCTCCCCGATTTGCGGCGCTGCTCCCGCCGGACCCACCGGCGTCTTGCTCAGCTTCGCGAACGCACCTGGCATCGTGATCTTCCGGCCGAGTCCGCGATGCTCCACCTCGACGAAATACTCGCGCTCCTTAAGCTGCGTGTCTGCCGCGATATCCGCCGCCGTCGCCACCGGCGCCGCCAGGATTCGCCGCTTGAGGATATTCTGCCAAATCTCCCGCTTGGTCTTTCCCATCAGGAAGCGCTCGAGTGCTTCCTCCGCCATATCGAGCTCCTTCAGGTCCTCCGCCCGCGCACTCATGAACCCCGCTGGCGTCAGCGACTTCAGTCCGCCCTCCTTGGTTAGCCAGTCCGGCGCGGCTCCCTCCTCCTTCATCCACGCGATCAGCGCGTTGGTCGACGGCAGATACGCGCCGCCCGCCAGCAGTCCCGAGACGAAACCGTCCTTGCACCGGAACACCGTCTTGCGCCGCCCGCCGATCGCTCCCGTAAACACCCCGCTGCGCCGCAGATAATCCCCGTGCAACAACGGCATCGCCTGCTCGTTCATCAGCGTCCACACCACGCACGCCTGCATATCCACCACGATATGCTGCCCGATCCCTTCGATCTCGCGCGGGTAATGCGCGATCATCGACGCCACCGCCGCCTCCGCTCCCGCATGCAGCCCCGCCTGCGGCTGGCTCATTTGCAGCGGCGGCTTTCCTTCCTCGCCCATCAGGAACATCATCCCGCCCGACGCCCACGTCACGATATCCGGCGCCTTGTAGTCCTTTGCCGGACCCTTGTCGCCGAACGGCGTAATCGACGCGTGGATTATCCGCGGGTTCAGTTCGTTGAGCCGCTCGTAGCCGAGCCCGATCGAATCCAGGTATCCCAGCGGAAACGACTCGACGATAAAGTCGGCGCGCTTCACCAACTCCGCCATCACCGCGCGCCCGTCCGCTGATGCAAGATTCAGCGTGACCGACCGCTTCCCCGCATGATATGCCAGTGCGTAGAGACCGCGGTCGGGCCCCGGAATATCCTCGAGAAACGGCGGTATCCGCCGCGTCGAACAGCCCGCCGGCGGCTCGACTTTGATCACGTCCGCGCCCATATCCGCAAAGATCTTCCCGCAGAGCGCGCCCTTCTCGTCGGCCAGGTCGAGCATCCGAAAGCCCTTCAGCAGCTCTGAGCCCATCTCGTCTCCTCACGCGATTTCCCGATTCGCGCGCTTCCGAAGCGTGCGCCGATCGCGCGGATCCGTAACTATAATCGTGCCTGGTCGCGGTGGTCCACTTAGCGGCCTCGCAGCCGCGGCGGACCGCCGGCCAAAATTCAATTTTCTCGGGATATTCGGGCTACTTGAACAGCTGCGTGATCATCTCGGTGTCGAGGTACGCCGTGCCCTCGCGCACCTTTCCGCCCTCGATCCGCATCACCCAGCAATAGGTCTGGTTATACAGCGTCCCGTTCTTGCCGACCGCACGCCCGTCCCATTGCAGGACAACCTTGTCGCCTTCCGCGATCACGTCGCGCAAGGTCGGCTTGATCCCATCCGAGATCTTTTCCCCGAGCGGCTTGACCGCGCCGTCGATAAACCCCTGCTTGCTCGTGTACGTGCGCGAGACCGCGGTGCTCCCGATCACCGTCCAATGCACGTCGTCGGCCAGCAGGTCGAGAAATCCGCCCTGGCCGCGCGCCCACGCCGCCATCATGTCCTGGACCATCTTCTTGTTTTCCGCAGCGCCCATGACAA
>JASHZA010000164.1 GCA_030042765.1 Candidatus Binataceae bacterium
CGAAGGGCTCGTCCATGATGATGAATCGCGGCTGGTGGATCATTGCCGCGATGAACTGAACCTTCTGCTGCATGCCTTTGGAGAGTTCTTCGACTCGCCGGCCGAGCCATTGTCCAATCTCGAGCCGTTCGGCCCACTCCCGTGCCGACCGCAGCGCGTCTGAGCGGGTCAGGCCATTGAGCCGGCCAAGGTAGAGCAAGAGATCTTGTACCCGCGCCTTGCGGTAGAGTCCGCGCTCCTCGGGCAGATAGCCGACTTTCCGCAGATGGCGGCGCTCTAGCGGTTCACCAAATATCCGCACCGTACCCGTATCCGGCATGATGATGCCCACCATCATCCGAATCGTGGTAGTCTTGCCGGCGCCGTTGGGCCCGAGCAAACCGAAGATTTGGCCCTCGCGGATCGTCAGGCAAAGATCGTCAACCGCCACCACGCTGTCGTAGGACTTGCGGACGTTTTCGAGTTCGAGCGCGGTCACGGAATTATTCTATGGCAAATGCAGCACTGAACGGAGCCGACATCCACGCCCGCAGCCATCTGAATTGCGGCCGGTTTTCCGGCTTTGGTAAATGTCGCGAGAAATTGTAAAAGGATGAAAAAGAATAGGCCTTTTCGCCAACTCAGGCAGCACGGGAGGACCCCCGATGAGCAGCTCGAAAACGATGGAAGCCAAGAATCCGCGACTTAATCAACTTTTTGACGACCTTGTTGGGACTTTACGCGCTTTTATTCGCAAGCATCACATCACGCACGAGGAATTCCGCCGGACGGTCGCCCATCTGAATGAGGCAGGCGCTACAGGTGAGATCCCTCTGATGATGGACGTTTTTCTGGAAGCTACGGTCGACCGGGTGGACTCCGAAGGGCGCGGCGGGACCGAGACCTGTGTCGAAGGTCCGTTCTACGTCCCCGGCGCGCCCGCGATGAAATCGCCCTGCGTCTTGCCCCACCGCGCCAACGAGCCCGGCGAAGTTCTCATTTTTTCAGGTTTGGTGCGTTCGACGGACGGTGCGGCGTTACCCGGCGCCGTCGTCGATATCTGGCAGGCTGACGCTCAGGGCGCCTACTCGCATTTCAACATTCCCGAAGCCGACGCGCCGTACAATCTCCGGGCCCGCGTGGGCACGGACCAGGACGGACGATTCGAAGTGCGTACGTGGGTGCCCGCTTCTTACGAGATTCCAAAGGCGGGACCGACCGGCAAGTTGCTGGCTGCAATGGGACGGCATGCCTGGCGTCCGGCTCACATTCACCTCAGGATTACCCACGAAAACTCTCAAACACTGACCACGCAGATTTTTCTCGCCGGTGATCCTTGGATCGATTCCGACGTCGTCGGCGCGGTTAAGGGCTCGCTCGTCGTTGGTCTCGAAAAGCACGATAACCCAGCCGACCTGCGCAAGCTCGGTCTGGTGCGCCCGTACTACACCTTGTCGTACGATTTCGTGCTGCCGCGGAGGATGGCCAAGGCGGCCTGAACGCATAAAGCTCTCGCATTGATCGGCGGTGCAGGCTTCGCGACGCGGTCCCGGGCGTTCTCGGTGGCGCACGGCCCAGCCGGCGCGCTTTAGATCGGCGCAGGGCCCTGCTATGGAGATGGCACGCAGGGAGGCATCGCAGACATGGACCGGCTCAAGGGAAAAGTAGCGTTGATTTCCGGAGGTGCGCGCGGACAAGGCGCCGCGGAGGCTCGATTATTCGTCGGCGAGGGAGCCAGGGTCGTCATCGGCGACGTACTCGACGATCAGGCCGCGCAGACGGCCAGTGAAATCAACAGCAAGACGGGCGCACGAGTCGCGGTTGGCATCCACCTCGACGTCACCCGCGCTGCCGACTGGCGCAACGCGGTTGCCACGTGCCAAAAGGAGTTCGGCGGACTCGACATCCTCGTCAACAACGCCGGCATCTTCAACATGTCGGGCCTCGAGGATACCAGCGAGGAGCTGTGGGACTCGATCGTCAACATCAACCAAAAGGGTGTGTGGCTCGGGATGAAGGAGACGGTCGCCGCGATGCGCAAGCGCGGCGGCGGTTCGATCGTGAATATCTCGTCAGTCGCCGGATTGACCGGCTCGACCGGCTCGACCGCGTATCACGGCACCAAGGGCGCCGTGCGCCTGTTGACCAAGGCTGCCGCGGTGCAATACGCGCCCGAGAAGATCCGGGTCAATTCGGTGCATCCCGGGCTTATCGGTACTCAGATGATCGACATCATACCGCCCGACCAGCGGCAGGCGTTTCATTCGATCGTGCCGATGAGGCGCGAGGGCAAACCGGAAGAGGTTGCCAACGTCGTCCTGTTTCTTGCTAGCGACGACGCCTCTTATGTTACCGGCGCGGAATTCGTGGTCGACGGCGGGCTCAACGCCGTCTGAGATACGGAAACAGATCGACGGAAAGACCCAGGGAGAAACACGATGGATCGGCTCAAAGGCAAGGTCGCTCTTATTTCCGGCGGGGCGCGTGGACAGGGAGCTGCCGAGGCCCGGCTTTTTGCCGGCGAGGGTGCAAAGGTCGTTATCGGCGACGTGCGCGACGATCTTTGCAAGAAAACTGCCGACGAGATCAACGCCAAGGTCGGTTCCAAGGCGGTTGCTGCCATCCATCTCGACGTGACGCGCGCCGCGGACTGGCGTGGCGCCGTCGATGCGTGCCAGCGCGAATTCGGCGGGCTGGATATCCTCGTCAACAATGCCGGCATCGCCAATATGAAGGGCGTTGAAGAGACCAGCGAAGAGGAGTGGGACTCCATCGTCAATATCAATCAAAAGGGCGTCTGGCTCGGGATGAAGGCGGCGGTGCCCGCGATGCGCCAGCGCGGCGGCGGCTCGATCATCAATATCTCCTCGATTTTTGGGCTGATTGGTTCGTCCGGATCCGCCGCTTATCACGGAACCAAGGGCGCGGTTCGACTGCTGACCAAGGCCGCGGCCGTGCAGTATGCGCCCGACAAGATCAGGGTCAACTCGATTCATCCCGGCGTGATCCTGACCCCGATGGTCGACGTCATTCCGCGCGAGGATTTGCAACCCATCATCAACCTTGCGCCGATGAAGCGGGGGGCGCAGCCCGAGGAAGTGGGATGGTGTGTGGTCTTCCTGGCGAGCGACGAGGCCTCGTTCGTGACCGGATCCGAACTCGTGGTGGACGGAGGATACACCGCGGTCTGACCCGAGCGGCATCGCGCAACCGGGCTGGCGGAACGGACTTCGCCGGCTCCCCGCAGGAGATTTTTCGCACCTTCCCTGATCCGAGAGGCGGGGCGATGCGGAGCGGCCATTCGCTCGCTCTCAAAGGTAACCGATGCGCTGTCAGAGTTGCGGGTCCGAAAATCCTGAACGAAAAAGATTCTGCGGCGACTGTGGCGCTCCGCTCGCGAACGTTTGCCCTAAATGCCGCAGTCAGAATCCGCCCGGCAAACGCTTCTGCGGCGAGTGCGGCGCGCCGTTGGCCACCGAGGTTCTTGCCGCCTCCACCCAACCCCCGAATGTTGCGATCCCCAACGCCGGGATTCGTGTAACCCCCGACAATGTGGACGTCCAGCCACCAGCGGATGGTGAGCGCAAGACCGTCACGGCGCTGTTCGCCGATATCAAGGGATCGATGGAGCTAATGGAGGAGCTCGACCCCGAGGAGGCGCGCGCGATTGTCGACCCAGCCTTGAAGCTCATGATCGACGCAGTCCGTCGCTACGACGGCTACGTCGTGCAATCCACCGGCGACGGCATCTTCGCTCTCTTCGGGGCTCCGCTCGCGCACGAAGATCATCCGCAGCGCGCGCTCTATGCCGCTCTTCGCATGCAAGAAGAGATGCGGCGTTACTCGACCAAGCTCCGCGAGGCAGGCAATCCCCCCGTCGAGGCACGAGCCGGCGTCAATACCGGCGAGACCGTCGTGCGCTCGATCAAGACCGGCGACGCGCATACGGAATACACGCCGATCGGCCATTCGACCAGCCTCGCTGCGCGGATGCAGACGCTCGCTCCGACAGGATCGATTGCGGTGACCGAAGCAACCCAGAAGTTGTGCACCGGATACTTCAATTTCAAGTCGCTGGGGCCGACCCGCGTCAAAGGGGTCACGGAGCCGGTAAATGTCTTCGAGGTGACCGGGCTGGGGCCGCTGCGCACTCGGCTCCAACGCTCCGCCGGTCGCGGCCTTACAAAGTTCGTAGGACGCGAGCGCGAGATGGAGGCGCTCAAGCACGCGCTCGAACGGGCCAAGGCAGGCCGCGGGCAGATCGTCGCAGCGATGGCCGAACCGGGCGTCGGCAAATCGCGCCTGTTCTTCGAGTTCAAAGTGGTCTCGCAATCGGGCTGGATGGTGCTCGAGAC
>JASHZA010000165.1 GCA_030042765.1 Candidatus Binataceae bacterium
CCAAGGCATGGATGCCGGCCTCTGCGGCTTCTCGATTCAGCGCCTCGGCCCGAACTCGGTGCAGGCGGATTTCGACGGTTCGCCGATGGTCACCGACACCATGTGCGATGAGGACATCTTCAATCTCGCGCGCGTTCTACATCGGCGTGATGAAGGCTTCATGGAGATCACGCAAGGCACCGGCAATGCCCGCGCCGACCTGGCGTTCGTCGAACAATTGGCCGACGTGGCCCACCGCCCGATCCTTTGGCAGGCAGTCGTGCCGACCCGCAACAATCCTGAGATCCATCGGCGCAGCCTGCGCTGGATCGAGCGCAACCGTGCCAAGGGCCGCACGATCTTCGGTCAGGGCGCGACCGTCCGCAGCGGCTTCGCCTTCTCACTCGAAAACTGGAACCTGTACGACACGCTGCCCGAATGGCGCGTGCTGACCACCGGCACCAAGGAAGAGAAAATCGCCAAGATGAAGGACCCTGAACTTCGCGCGGCGGTAATCCGTGCCAACGACAATGCTGACGCCAACTTCAGAGCGATCCAGGCGGGCGTTGGCGGTAATCCGAAGCACCTGATCGTCCAGTGGGTCGAGAATATCGAGCCGCTCGAAAAGTACGTCGGCAAGTCGCTCGGCCAGATCGGGATGGAAGAAGGCAAGCATCCGATCGAAGTGATGCTCGACCTCGCGATCGCGACCGATCTGAAGGCCGAGTTCCTCGGGCCCAATCGCGGCTTCAACGCCGAGTACATGGCCGAGATCATCACCACCTCGCCGTACACCTTCCCTGGGGTGTCCGACGGCGGCGCGCACACCAAGTTCTTCACCGGCGGCGCGTTCACCACGGATTTCCTGCGCTGGATGGTGCGGGACGAGCAGAAGATCACGCTCGAAGAGGCGCACTATCGCATGTCGGCGCTGCCGGCTCATGCGGCGGGGTTCCGCGACCGCGGGATGCTGCGCGAAGGACTGGCGGCTGACGTGGTGGTCTACGACCTCAATGGACTCGGGATCGAGCCTGACTGGGTGGGCGAAGTCGTGCACGACTTCCCGGGCGGCGAGTGGCGCCGGGTGCAGCGATCCAAGGGCTATCACTCGATCATCGTCAATGGCGTCGAGACCTTCGCGGATGGGAACTGCACGGGCGATACCCCGGGCAAGCTCCTTCGCCACGGACGCGCCTGAGAAGAGTCCCTGATTAGGCCTGTTACGAACGGGCCGCGGCCCCCTTCAGGGTTGCCGCGGCCCGTTTCTTTTGGCGCGTCTGCCCGCTACGAGGACCGTATTACGCAGCGGCGCGGGCCGCACTCTTCGCTCTCACGATCAGCACAGGACACGGCGCCTCGCGCACGACTCTCTCCGCAACGCTGCCGAGAACCAGATGAGACACACCGGTGCGTCCGTGGGTGGCCATCACCACCAGGTCCGCGTCGGTCTCGTTCACGGCCGCGATAATCTCAGCTGCCGGGTGCCCCACACGCAGCATCGTCTCGTGCTTGACGTCCTTGAGATTCTTCTCGGCCATCTGGTTGAGATTCTTATGCGCCTCCTCTCTTTTGCGGGCGAACACGATCGGCGCAGAGACTACCAGCGGATCGACGGGAGGAACCGCATGCAAAACAAAGAGCTTGGCGTCTTGTTGGCGCGCGAGATCAATCGCCATCGCAAGCGCCTGGAGCGAATTGTCGTCGAAGTCGACCGGGCAGAGAATTTTCTTGAACGTGGGCATTTGGCACCTCCTGTCAATTGGGGAGCAGCATCATCCGTGCCACGCGTACGAAGAGTCCCGCCGCTTTGTCAAGGGATTAGATGGCCCGCTTTTGCAAAATTGTCAGACGCGGCCGAAAGCACAAAGCCGACCGTCTCGGCAGAAAGTCCCGAGATGCCTGGATCAACTGTTTCCACCCGGCACAGGGATGTATCCCTTGGCGCCAAGCGGGAGGGAAAAGTTGAAGAATCAGAGCTCGTATTTCGCGATCTTGGCGTAGAGCTTTTTGCGCGAAATCCGAAGCAGCTTCGCCGCTGCGAGCTTGTTCCCGCTCGTACTCTCGAGCGCCCGTGCGATCAGTTCGCGCTCGGCGTCCGCAAACGTTCCTATCGGAATCGATGTCGCGGAGGGTGCCGGATCGGATGGCGCGCTTTTGACCGAACGGCCGCGAATCGCGTTTGGCAGGGTTTCGACCCTTATCGTCGGTGAGCGGCCGAACGTAAACGCGCTTTCGATCACGTTCGACAGTTCGCGGACATTCCCGGGCCATTGATAGGCTTGCATCGCCTCCATCGCGTCCGACTCGACTCCATGCACCGGGATTCGCGGCTTGAGCTTTTCATTGAAGAACCGGATGAAATGGTCCAGCAGCGGCTCAACGTCCTCGAGGCGCTCACGCAACGCAGGAACCTGGAGCACACCCGCCTGCAGGCGATAGTAAAGGTCCTGGCGCAATTGTCCGGCGCGCACCGCTTCTTCGGGGTCGCGGTTGGTTGACGCAATCAGTCGCACGTCCACAAGGACCTCGCGCGTAGCTCCCACGGGACGCACCGTTCTTTCCTGCACCGCGCGCAACAGTTTACTCTGCGTTTCGGGACTCATCTCCGTGACTTCGTCCAGAAACAGCGTCCCGCCCTCGGCCGCGCGGAAAAGTCCCAGATACTCGGCGTTCGCACCGCTGAACGCTCCACGCTTGTAGCCGAAAAGTTCGCTTTCGATCAGGTCCTTGGGAATCGCCGCGCAGTTGAGCGCAACGAACGGCGCCTCGGGGTTCGCACCGCATTCATGTACCGCCCGCGCCACCAGTTCCTTGCCGGTGCCGCTTTCGCCTACGATCAGAACGGTGCCACGCGTACCGCCCGCCGACTCGATGCGGTCATACAGTTCGCGCATCACCGCGCTCGACCCGACCAAGCCATGGAAATTCTGTCGGTCGGCGCGCGGCAGGCGCGAAGCCTCTCGCTCCAGCGCCTGAATCCGGGCGGCTGCGACTGCGGCCTCCGAACGGAAGTACGCATCCGCCAGCAGGATCAAACGGATATGGCTCAGCTTGTCGAACGTCGTGATGAGATCGACCGAGGTTTTCGTGTGCGGCAACGCAATATGCACGCTCTCCTCGTACAAATGGAGCGACGCCACTACTTCTGCAAACGGCATTTTGCGCTCGGCCAGCGACTCACCGAGCCGAATCGTGTTGATCGTGTAGGAGTCGATATCGCCGGACATCAGCTCTCTGGTGTTATGCGAAAGCGCGTTGAAGAAAATCTCGTGAAATTCGCGCTCGCCCAACGACCGTTCGTCGCCAAAGTGCAAGACATAGAGCCGATACCAATGTGCGATCACATCATCCAGGTGTTCGACGATCGCCTGAAGAATCGGCTCCAGGGTCTTCAGTTCGTCCTCGAACAGCAGGTGAAAATGACGCGGCCCGCGTCCATCACCCGCAGTAGTAATACTGGTTTTCGAGTCCGGTTCGGCCACAGGTCTTCTTCCTAATGCATCCATTGGGTCTACTTGACGCTTACGGTAACAGCACTAAGTTCTTTGCGTCCCAAGGAGACACTACGTCACACCTAAACCAATAAAATCCTGCCCAAATAATATCATTTTTCCGGCTTCTGCTGAAAACGGGATCTGGCACGATTTACGCAACAGCCAGTGGCAGGGGCGTCCGCCAATGCAAGCCTCTCCGAACTACACGATGAAGCTGCGAAACCCAACGACGAGGGCAAATGCTCTGCCCGGGACCGAGAGCCCCGCGCTGTTGCTCGTTTCGATTGATGATTCCTTCGCCGAATTGGTCGGCCGAATCGCGGCTCCCGGGTGGCTGGTCGACCGGCATCATAATCCTTCCTCGGGTGCGCGCGCTCTCTCACGCAACGATGTCCGTCTGGTTGTGTTCGATGACCAGGCGATTGCGGAGAGCGAGCGCGGATGGCTGCTGGCGCAAGTCCGAAAACACAAGCCCGGCGTGCCGCTGCTCTACATTGCCAGCGATCACAACCATGAGACCGAAAAAATCGCGCGCCGAGGCGGTGCATCTTACTACACTTCCAAACCGATTCACGATCAGCACTGGACCAATGTCCTGATATCATTCATGCGATTGCACGGCTAACACGATTGCCCTGCGCCGCGCTATCCTGGCCTTGTATCCTTTCGGTTGTTCCGCGCCAACCGCTGCCCTCGCGCCGATTGTGCTGCGCATTCCTTCTGCGCTAAACAGAAACAATCGCTGCAAACCGGACAGGAGAAGGGTCAGATGCTGAAGTTGCATGGAACCTCCAAATCACGCTCGGCGCGTTCCCTGTGGGCGCTCGAGGAGCTCGGAGTAAAGTACGAGCACAATCCGCTCGAAGTTCCCAAGGCCAAGAGCCCCGAAAATCTCAAGCTCAACCCCAATGGCCATATCCCCGTGCTCGAGGACGACGGCCACGTACTCTGGGAGTCGATGGCGATCAATCTCTACCTGGCCGAAAAGTATGGGAAAGCGCCATTCTGGCCAGCCACGGTCGCCGGCCACTCCGACTGCATCAGGTGGAGCTTCTGGGGGATGACCGAGATCGAGCCGCGCCTCATGACTATCCTGATCAATCGGCTGTTCCTGCCGCCCGATCAGCGCGACGAAAAGGCCGTGCAAAAGGCCACCGACGAGCTCAAGGCTCCCCTCAAGGTGCTTGACGATCAGCTCAAGGGCCACGATTACATTCTCGGCAAGGACTTCACAATCGCCGACCTCAACGTCGCGGCGATCCTGAGCTTCGCGCTCCTGGTTAAACTCGATATGTCCGCGACTCCCACCGCGCACGCGTGGCTCCAGAAATGCCTCGGCCGCGAGGCCAACCAGCGGGTTCGCAAGTTGGCTTAGTTTCCTCCGGCCTCCGCGCGAGGGCGAGGCGATTTCGGCCCCGCCCTCGTCGGGCCGTCCTCGATTCCTCGCCGGTCATTCCCATCGGCCCGGTTTACAGACGCCGCCAAACACGCCACGATCGTGCGACGCCGCTTGCGCGGCGCTTTTCGCGCTACGATGGATAATCTTCGCGTCAATGTGATCGGCGCCGGACTTGCCGGCAGCGAGGCCGCATGGCAACTCGCCCGCCGCGGCATCCGCGTGCGGCTCTTCGAGATGCGCCCCGTGCGGATGACCGAGGCCCATCAGACCGCCCTCTTCGGCGAGCTCGTATGCTCGAACTCGCTGCGCAACGCCTCGCTCGAAACCGCCGTCGGTGTGCTCAAGGAGGAGATGCGCCGGCTCGGTTCGCTGGTAATCACCGCGGCCGACCGCTCGCAGGTTCCGGCTGGCTCCGCGCTTGCCGTCG
>JASHZA010000166.1 GCA_030042765.1 Candidatus Binataceae bacterium
AAGATCCCGGGCCGCAGAACTTCGAGGACGTGGCGCAACTTCTTGACCAGGGTCTTGGGCGATCCCGTGATAATCTGTCCCTGCTTCTGCCAGTCGGGATAAGTGGCGTAGAGCTTGCGCTTAAGCTCCTGCACTTCGGCGTCGTTTTGCGGGTCTTTGTCCTCGGCATGGGAGGCCGGCAGGTTGGGGTTGGCGAACATGCTCGCCAGGCGGCGGGTCGCCGCCTTGGAGTTATACCCCGGCGGGAACATCCATTCGGGCCGGGCGAAATGCGAGAAGCCGCCGCCGAACAGGAAGCATTTGCCCATCTCCTCGGCTTTCTCGTCGGTGTCGGCACAAAATACCGGCTGCAGATAGCCGAAGTTTTCGGGGCCGGCCTGGTATCCCTGCTCGCCCGCCAGCTTGGCGTACATGTTGAACAGCTCGAGGGTGGGCTTGAGCATCGTCGCCAGCGCCACGTACGGATACTTGTGCGCGGCAGTCCAGACGACGGTCTCGGGGCTGATCAAGCCCGGAATCCAGATGGGCGGATGCGGCTTCTGCAAAGGCAGCACCCACGGATTGACGAAACGGAAGTGGAAGTGCTTACCCTCCCAGCGGAACGGACCCGGTTTGGTCCAGGCCGCCAGAATCAGATCGTGGGCCTCGTCGAAGTACTCACGGTTGTAGGCCGGGTTGGAGTTGTTCGCGAGCTGCTCGCTACCGGCGCCGCGGACCCATCCGGGCACCAGGCGTCCGCCCGAGATCATGTCGATCATGGCGAGCTCTTCGGCCAGGCGCAGCGGATTGGCGACGGTCGGCGTGGGATTGCCGAGCAGGACGATCTTGACGCGCTTGGTGGTCTTGGCCAGCACCGAGGCCTCGACATCCATGACCGAACCCATGCAGAAGGCGGTGCCGTGATGCTCGTTGAGCATCACGCCGTCGAATCCAAGTTCGTCGCAATAAATCTTCTCGTCGAGGTACTGGTTGAGCAGTTCCGATCCCTTTTGGGCGTCAAAGAACTTGTTGGGTACGCCGAAGAAACTACGCCGCCTCAACACCTCGTCTTCCGGCACCGCGTGATACGCTCTCTCCGTGAAGAACATTACGTGCATATCGGGCCTCCTCGAAACTCAGTTTTCGGTCCCGCGACCGCCAGCCGTGCCCGGATTAGGAGGGACGCGGGGTTTTTCAGTTAAATAACAGAAGCGTTCGGGCTTGGCGAATCTTGCGCTGGTGACCCTCCGCCCCCATGCAGCGTCATTCCCTCAGCCCAGGAAGTTCGAGACTTCCTTGATAAATTCGTCGGGCTTCTCGACCTCGGGCATATGGCCGCACTTATCGAAGGTTAACAGTTTCGAGCCTGCGATCCTTTTGTTATAGGCTTCGGCCACGCTCAGCGGCACCACCTGGTCCTGCTTGCCCCATAAGAGCAGGGTCGGAAGGTCCGCGATGTTCTCGAGCAGTTGCGGCATGCTCTGGTTGAACATGTACGGCTGCCAGGCCAGACGGGCGGTCTCGGCGCGTGCGTCCTCCCACGCTTCGAACTGTTCGGGCGTCTGCTCGCCGCCGAACAGCTTCTTGAATTCATCGCCCTGCGTATCGACGACGTTGCTGCTCAGATAGGTGCGGGCAGTGACCGTGAACAAGTCCATGATTTCGCCGGTCGGCGGCCGCATTCCGACCGCGCCGACGAGGACCATCCGGTTGAACTGCTGCGCATTGTTGATTGCCATTTCGGCCGCGATCCATCCGCCGAGCGAAAAGCCGATTACATCGACCGGCATCATCTTTTGCTCGCGAATGAAGCGCGAGTAAAAGACCGCGAGATCGCGGATGTTCATGATCCAGCTGCTGATCGGCGTGACGCCGAAGCCCGGATGAAGCGGGACGCAGAGCGTGCGTTTCCCCGCCAACGCGGCATGCCACTTGAGCCATCCGGGGTTTCCCAGTTCTCCATGCAGCACCAGCAAAGGCTTTCCCGACCCGGCGGTGAGCGCCTTTAGTTCGGATTCACCGACACGGAATGATTTCTCGGTCCAACCTGATATCTCCGCCATGTAAGCTTTCTTCTCCGCTGGATTACAGATCCAAACTCTCTGCGCCGCCGGTTCGAGACGAAGGCGGCCGGTCGCAGGCACTGGTTCGTCTTGCGGCGAAACTATAGCCCGAAAAGTTCGAGAAATGGAAACGCGGCCAAGCGCTCGCTTGGTGATTTTGAGGTAATGCTCTGATTCTGTGTTGCTGGCCTCAGTCCGCGTAGCAGTCCTTGAACCAGTCCGGTTTCAAGTGAATGAAGCTATTGACGACTTTTGCTAGCTGTGCGCCATGTCCAAGGGAAGCTGCGAACACTTTTTTATTCTGTTCGCACGCAAATTCGACGGCACTGGTGAAATCTCCATCGGCGCTCAGAATGTAAGCGGCGTCGTATTCATTGGATACGGTCAACTTCACCAAATCTACCGCGAGATTTACATCCACCGCCTTTTCGACATAAATCAACTGTTCTTCGTGGGCCTTTGCCAGCCGCACAAGATCAGCGAACACCTTGGTGTCGATCTTCACTTTAAGATTATTCAGATAGTGCAGTAGTGCTTTGGCGGCTCTGTCTTCAGCGATCCGGGGTTCAATGCGACCGAAATGGATGCTGATGCGCGTGTCAGTTTTCCCAAGTGCGGCGAGAAATTTCCTCTGATTGGCGTAAGAAAACGCATCGTGCTCTTGAAGCACACGACCTATGTAATAGCGTGTTTGTTTCCAATCGCGTGTAATAGCGTGTTTGTTTCCAATCGCGAGGCCCAACGAGCTTTTTGGATATTTTCGCATAGTCGAGGCGGAAGCGATCGGTTACACCGGCTTCCTTGAGATAGTGATACCAATTATTGCCGTCGATGAAGAGAATCGAACGTTCCG
>JASHZA010000167.1 GCA_030042765.1 Candidatus Binataceae bacterium
ACACGTGGTTGGGATTGACCCCTCCGAAGACATGCTCCAGCATGCGATCGCGAAAACCCTTGAGAACGCGTGGGGACATATTGAGCTGCACCCCGGTGATGCGCAGCGGCTCGAGTTTCCCGACAATTCTTTTGAATGGGTCACGAGCTTCCACGTGATGACGGTGGTACCCGATGCGCGGCGGATGATGAACGAGATGGTCCGCGTGTGCAAGCCGGGCGGCCATATTGTCGTGGTCAGTCATTTCGCCAGCGCCAAGCCGCTGCTCTATCTTCTCGGATCGATTGTTAATCCGGTCACGAAGATGCTTGGATGGACGACCCGCCTGCGCGCCCGCGATGTGCTCGAGGGTCAGCCTATAGCGGTTGAGCGGATGGAACGTTTTTCGCGGATCTCAGTTCATTTCGTTCTAGTCGCGCGCAAGCTCGGCTGACGCCAGCGCGGCGGCCGTTGCACTCGCCGCTTAGTACGCCGATGTGGAGAACCTGCCCCGGAAGCCGGGCTTGGATGCTCGCGATTGCGCTCTTCGCTGCCGTCTGCGGTCCGGTCGGTGATGCTTTTGCTTATCAGCCCGAAGCAGTAACGGACGGGGGGAGTATCGCCGGCGTGGTGAAGCTCTCCGGTCCTGTGCCCAAGCCCACCCCATTGGAGGTTAGCAAGGACCTCGAAGTTTGCGGTGCACATCCGCTCTACGACCAGTCGCTGGTCGTTGCCGGAGACGGTGGGGTACGCTTCGCCGTGGTGACAATAACCGACATCCAGAAGGGCGCACCCTTGCGGCCCGAAGCAGCCGTCAAATTCGACCAAATCGGATGCGAATACAGACCGCATGTCGCCGCCTTTCCGGCCGGCAGCACGATTGAGATTCTCAATTCAGATGGGATTCTGCACAATATTCACACGGAATCGAGCGTTAACCCCGTCATCGACATGGCTCAGCCGGGTTTCAAGAAAATGATCACGGTCACGATTGCGAAGCCCGAAGTGATTAAGGTCACCTGCGACGCCCACAACTGGATGGTTGGTTGGTGGTACGTCACTAAGAACCCCTACTACGCGGTGACGGATGCGGCGGGGCACTTCACTATCGCTAACCTCCCGCCGGGGACGTACGCCGTACAGGTGTGGCAGGAGAAGCTGGGCACACTGAACCAAAAGGTCACGGTCAAGCCATCGGCGACGACCACTGCCGACTTCACCTTCAGACTCGCCCGCTAAATATGGGATCGCCGAAATGATCAAACGGTTCGACAGACTCGATGTGGTTACCGCTGAGACTGCGGATACTGCGGCGGTCTATGAGCGCAATTTTGGTTTCAAGGTTCTGCGCGCATCGGGCTCGAATGACGGAATAATTACCATCGGTGACGCGGAAATCCGGCTGCGCTCGGGCGCTGTCGTTGCGGATGTGATCGCCACGTCGGGTGAGGGTCTCGCGGCTGTATGGCTCGAAGCCGAAGACGTGGATCAGGTGGCAACCGCACTCAGATCCGCGGGCATAGCTTTCAGCCCACCGCACGTCGAAGAGGGCCGCCGAATCCTCGAGGTCGACCTCAAGGCCGCCAATATGGTGCCGCTGTTGATCTTTGATCGCCGCGTATAAGACGCCGGCCTGCCGAGGTTAGATTTCTGCGCGGAATGCTGCGGCAACTTCCGCTTCGAGGCGGCGTGTTAGCTCGACACGATTGGCGCTGCGCAGTTCCTTGGTTTCGATCGGTTTGCCAATCGCGATTCGTATATGCCGTCCCGGGCTTACGAACTTCGATCCGCGCGGCATTATCGCCATCGTTCCGCTGATCGACATCGGTATGCAGGGGAGTTTCGAGACAATCCCCAGCCACGCCGCGCCCTCACTGAATCGGTGCACCTGGTCGTCGTTGAAGCGATGACCCTCGGCAAAAACGCAAATGCTGTAGCCGTTGCGCACCACTTCGAGTGCGCGCCGAATCTCGCGGCCGCCGCTGTCGCGGTCGATTACGACATTGCCGCAGCGCCCGAGGATGAATCCGATGACTGGGACTTTCTTGATTTCCCGCTTGGCCACAAAGCGCAATTCGCGCGGAATCAGGTTGATAACAGCCAGGATGTCGAACAGGCTCTTATGGTTCGACACCAGAACGAACGACTTGAGAGTATCGAGATTCTCGATTCCCTCGACTTCGATGCTGATCCCGCAAGTGCGCAGGATGAGCCAACTCCAGCAGCGTATCAGCGGAGTCGCGGAGTGGCCTTGCTTGAAGAACGAGAGCGCCGCTACCGGCAGCGCCAGCGCCGCAGTGTAGATTATGGCGAGAATCGTCGCGACCACACCCCACATCCGATTAAGGATGCCGGGCCTGCACGTAGTAACAATCTGGCTGGCTTCGGCTTCGTGCTCCATCAGCGGTCCATTCTTCGCGACCCGCAGACGTTAGACCTAAAGCGGTAACGATTCCAGCCGCCCCGGGCAGCCGTTTTCGATTCCAGGGGAAGACTTCCGAAGAGGCACAAGACGGGGAATGTCTCTGGGTCGCTATGAGCGAACGTTAGTTTCAGAATCTGCGCCAATTCGGCAAAGAAAGCCCACTTGCGGCACGACTTGGGACGTCCCTGCT
>JASHZA010000168.1 GCA_030042765.1 Candidatus Binataceae bacterium
TGCAAAGCCACACGCCGGTCAAATCGATCGCGATGACGCGCGCCCAATTCTCCTCCGAGCACTCATGGGTCTCGCCGCGCTGCCCCTCGATTCCCGCATTGTTGAACGCGCAATCGATCCGCCCGTAGGTCTGGACGGCTTTTGCGATCGTTGCCTCGACGTCGCTCATTTTCGATACGTCACATTTGACGAAGATCGCCTGCGCGCCGAGATCCTGCACCAGCTTGAGCGTACGGTTGCCCCCCTCTTCGACGACGTCGGCAAGCACCAGTTTGGCGCCCTCGCGCGCGAAGATTCGCGAGGTAGCCTGGCCGATACCCGAGCCCGCGCCTGTGATTATTGCGACCTTGCCATCCAATATTCCCGCCATTGATAGTGTTCCTCCTTGCGGCTCTAACTCTTTACCACGTTGCGATCTCGTTGCGCCATTTGCCGAAGAACGCAGTACGTCCGCTTCGCTCTGACGATCGGCGCTGCTCGTTGGACGCGGGTTTGGGTGCGGAAAGTTTTTAGTGCTAGGGTTCGCAGGATTTGCGTCTCATAGATCCGGCATCCTCGGGCAACCCTATATGAGAAATCAAACCTTACGGATCGCGTCCGCGCTCGCGGCGCTGATTCTCACGACCGGTGCGAAGACGTTCGCGGATGATGCTTCGGGGCGCCCGCGCCCGCTCGAAGTATCGATGGCAAGTGAGGGTCAGGCTGCGGAAGGCCTGAAGGAGGCGCTGTCGCATGCCACCGTCGACGCGGTGCATCTGACCGGCAGACCTGGCGGATATTTCGATGACGCCGCGATCAAAATCCTGCTGCCGCATCAGTTGAAGCCGATCGAGACCGGCCTGCGCGCGATCGGTTACGGTCCGAAGATCGATCAATTCGTGCTGAGCATGAATCGCGCGGCGGAGGCGGCGGCGCCCAAGGCCGAACCGATCTTCGAGGGCGCGATCGAGAAGATGACATTCAGCGACGCGCAAAGGATCGTCACCGGCGGCGGACATTCGGCGACGGATTACTTCAAGGCAAAGACGTCAGATGAGCTCAGGGCGGCGTTTGCGCCGATCGTAAAGAAGACCATGGCGGAATATTCGGTGACCGAGCAGTATGACGATCTGGTAGCTCACTATCAGAGTGGTTCGATGGGGCTGGGCGGGCTGCTGGGCGGCGTCACCAAGGGCTTCGATATCAACAACTATGTCGTGGAGAAGAGTCTCGACGGATTGTTCTACGTGGTCGGCCAGGAGGAGGTGAAGATTCGCACCAACCCGGCCGCTCAGGTCACTCCGCTGCTGCGCCAGGTCTTCGGCGGATTGAGGGGGTAGTGAAATATTTCACCCTGCCCACAATTGCTGACTTGTGCAAGGGTGGTCACAAATCCAAGAAGACGGTTTCGGCGCCACCCTGGAGAATTACGTCGAAGCTGAAGCGATTCGCCAATTCTTCGCCTACTCGCCGCGCGATCAGGGTGGGCCGACGGGGGCCAGGCACCGCGCTTAGGACTGGGTCGGTGGCGTTGAGGGGTTCGTCGGGGAAGTAAATCCGGGTGACGAGGCGGTTCAGCAGGCCGCGGGCGAAAATCGAGACGTTGATGTGCGGGGCCTGGGTGAAATCACCGGTTTCGCGCACCGGACCGGGTTTGACGGTGCGAAAGCGGAAGTACCCTTCGGCGTCGGTCGCGGTGCGGCCGAAGCCGTGAAAGTTGGGGTCGAGTCGCTTGTCTTGCCGGTCCTCGGGATGGTCGTAGCGGCCGGCGGCGTTGGCCTGCCAGATCTCGACCATCGCGTCGGCGACCGGGAGGCCGTCGCCATCGATCACGCGTCCTTCGATAACGATTTGCACGCCCGCCGCGCCGCGCGCCGTGAGGTCGTTGCCGCCGTTGCGCACCAGTGCGCGATGGAAGAACGGGCCGATGGTTTGCGATGGAGTGCGGCCGTAGGACATCGTCATCCCGCGGGAGTTCCTTCAGGTCCGCGCAGCACGAAATCGAACCGGTAACCCAGCGCATATCCCGGCATCGTCGTACCGAGGTCGAACGCGGCGACGAGACGGTTGCGCGCGGATTGGTCCGGGATGCTGTTAAAGATCGGATCGAGCAGGAGCAGCGGGTCGCCCGCGAAGTACATCTGGGTCACCAGGCGCGTGGCGAAGGCGGGACCGAAGAGGCTGAAGTGGATATGGGCCGGACGCCACGCGTTCGGATGATTGCGCCAGGGATAGGCACCGGGCTTGATAGTGGTGAAGCGATAGGCGCCATGCGCGTCGGTGATGACGCGGCCGACTCCGGAGTAGTGCGGATCGAGCGGAGCATCGTGAGTGTCGACCTCATGGGCGTAGCGGCCGGCTGAATTGGCCTGCCAGATTTCGATGAGAGTGTCCGGGAGCGGGCGGCCGTTGTCGTCGAGCACGCGGCCGGCGACGATGATGCGCTCGCCGAGAGCCTCGCCACCGTTGAAGTGGGTCAGGTCGGCATCCGCCGGAGTGGCTACGGCCCAGGTGCGCGGTCCGGTGATTTCGGAGAGTGTGTGTTCGAGGCGAATGGGCGCATGAATCGGGACGCGTTTGCGGGTGCTTTCGTATTCCCGCCAGTCGAGGCGCGGATTCTCACCGGGTTCGGTGCGGCGATAGCCTGCCGGAGTGATCATAGCAGTGGGTTCCTTGTGAAATTCGTATAGACCCGGCGGCCGATAAACGCCAGAGAACCTCGATAGCGGCCCCAAGAACGCCTGTTTGGCGTTTTAATTCTCGGTATGACCGTCATCATTTCCTATGCAGTTCCCGCCTTGTTGATCGAGCAGAAGACCTTTTCGCTACTCATTTAGTGTCCACCCGAAAAAAGTAACGTAACGCTCGTGCGGGCTGTTCGGTTGGGTCAGAAAGTCCACAGTCCACCCGTCTTCCTTCAACGAGTTTCAAGATTAACAGGTGCACGCTAATGCGTGCCGGGAGGAATTTTATGGGCAAAACAAGGCTAAACGGGTTATTTGCATTCGTTGTTGCGGCGGTGGTCCTTGGACCGGGGATTGTTCGGGCCGACCCGCTGGCAAGTCTTCAGGATGCGCAAGAACGACTGTTGCGCTCGGCTCAGGCGGGGAAGGCAAACGCCGCCGCGCCGGCAGTGGCAACGCCGGCGCTGTCGCAATTCACAGCCAACGGAGCCGTCGCCGTTGCAGATAGTGACGGCGGATGTGAGACGAGCGCTATCCTTTCCGGCTGTTCCTCTTCGGACTGCTTGCAGCTACAGGTTTCAGGGCCTTTGGCGGCGTCAAGTCCGGTTGGCAAATCGACCGTTGCCGCATGCCTGACACTTTACCTCCCCTCCGGGACCGGGCTGTGCTACGACGAGCAAGGGAATGGAACGATAACGGCCACGAACGGGGCGACTCTCAGGTTCGCGACGGGCGGTAAAATGTGTTTTTCCGACGCGGGCTCTTCTTTCGACCTGTATATTACGGAAGGGGGCGTTACCTTCGAGGGTGGAACTGGGGCATTTGCTAGTGCCGTTGGCGAAGGTCATCTCTCGTTTCCCTTAATCATCACCAGTTCGGGTACTGCCACTGGTGAATTCAACATGATTGGAAACCTCGCGAAGTAGTAGAAGACTCCCACTTCCACTCGTGGAGAAAGCGGGCGAAGCCGTGTGCTTCGCCCGCTTTGCTTCACGTCTGCGGTTCAGCAAGCCCGGTAGGAATGGAGGAGCCTGGAGCGTTTGGAGACAAGGCTTGGCTCCAAACGCTCCAAGGCGCGACTTCAAAACTATCTTTTCGTTGCCGCACCGACGTGAAAGGTTCCAGAGGCTGCTGGGGCGGGCGCTTCAGCAGCCACGGAGAGCCAGACACGCTTCAGGTCCTTCGGCAATTGGCTGAACACGTCCCAGGCCTCGCCTTCCTGGCCGGTCGGGCTTTTGAGCAGCTTTTGGAGGGTTTTGAATACCGCCTTGAGAGCTTTGTTAGCCTCCACTTCGTCGATTTCG
>JASHZA010000169.1 GCA_030042765.1 Candidatus Binataceae bacterium
ATCGGTGGGGTAATCGGCTATTTCGCCTGCCCGCAACCGGTCGTAGCACCGCCACCACCGCCACCGCCTCCTCCGCCACCGCCACCACCGCCTCCTCCACCACCACCTCCGCAGAAGATCATTCTGCGCGGCGTGCACTTCAATTTCGACAAGTCCTTTATCCGCGAGGTGGACAAGCCGGTGCTTGACGAGGCGGCCGAAACGCTCAAGGCCAATCCTAACGTCAAGATCTACGTAAACGGCTATTGCGACGCGATCGGTACCGTACGCTACAACCTGAAGCTGTCGCAGCGGCGGTCCGAGGCGGTTGCCGCGTACCTTGAGGACAAGGGTATTCCGGCCAGCCAGCTAATTCCGCAAGGTTTTGGCAAGACGCACTTCGTGGCCACCAACAAGACCGCGGATGGTCGTGCGCAAAACCGCCGTGTCGAGCTGGTCCCCGTAGATCAGCAGTAACTGTTTCCCAAGTCAGACCCGGTCGCAGCCCCAGCCAGGGGCTGCGACCGGTCTATCTGAACACCGGTATTTCGATTAGAGTCGAGAAAGGAAGCGGGGGAGACAAGCGTGGGAGCTAAGCTTGTTTGCGCGGTGACCGGGGTGGTGTTCCTTCTTTCGGCAACCTTTGTGTTAGCCCAATCCGGGACCGATGGCGGAATGAAGGATCCGGCCAATATACGGAAGGTCTCCGTGTCCGCCTATACTCCGACGCAGCCGAAGTCGCCGCCCGACGCGGCCGCGGTGAGCGACCTCACGATAACCCACGCAAGCGGTCTCACGCGGCCGCCCACCCATGGCATTACGGCGGAGGTCAAGGCCATCCTGGCCCGGTTGAGCCTTGTCCAGCGGCGGAAATTTGAACGGGCTTCTGCAGATTTCCCTACCTTTTGCCAGGATTGGGAACGAAGACTCCACGAGCGGGAACTCAACAATCTATCCCATATCAACTGGCAGAGGCGGGACGGGTACGAGACCGCGACCTATGTCGCTTACGGCAAGGTCGACGACTGCGAGACCAAAGAATCGGCAAGGGGTGTTCCGATCGGAAAGCTCTCTTACCAGGAATACAACTACTACCTCGCCGGTAAAACGGTAGAAGAAGCGAAACACGCCGCGCCGAAACTCGTAGGCAGGACCAACACTCTTGAGATCTTCTCGTGGGAGAAGAATCGCTGGTTCTACTAGCCGATCCTGTCGAATGGCGTGACACTTCCCTGCGTGAGGGAATCTCGTGTGCCTCCTTTTAGTTCAGCTCCTTACTGCTGTAGTCCAGAATCCGCCTGGCGATGATCAACAGATTGATCTGCTGCGTGCCTTCGAAGATGTCGTTGATCTTCGCGTCGCGCATCCATTTTTCGACTAATTGTTTACGCGAATAGCCGACCGGCCCCAACAGTTCCACCGCCTTTTGGGTAATCAACGTTACCGCCTTGCCGGCCTTCGCTTTGGCCATCGAGGCCTCAAGGTTGTTGCGCATCCCCTTGTCGAGCATCCAGGCCGCCCGCCAGGTGAGCAGGCGGGCAGCCTTGAGTTGCACTTCCATCTCCATGAAATCGCGTTCGATAGTCGTAAGTCGTCGCGGCGATAACCCGTAACGCATTGGAATCCGGTTCTGTTCGAGGAAGTCGCGCACGAAATCGAGTGCCGCCCGGCCGACGCCGATAGCCATTGCGGCTACGATTGGACGCGTTGCGTCGAAGGTCGCCATCACATCCTTGAAACCGCCCGCTTCCTGCTTTACGTCAGCTTTGCCGAGCAGGTGGTCGGCGGGGATGCGGCAATTCTCCAAAACGATCATTGCGGTGTCGGAGGCACGGATTCCAAGTTTGTTCTCGACACGTACTACGGTCATGCCGGAAGTGTTGTGCTCAACCACGAAGGGCTTTATCCCAGCGCGTCCGGCCTTGCGGTCGACGGTCGCCCAAACAACCACAAACCCTTCGGATCCCTCCGCCGCCATCTGGCCCGCCGTACAGAAAATCTTAGTCCCATTTAGGACCCAACTGTCGCCTTCGCGGACCGCCGTGGTAGTGACCGCTGCGGAATCGGAGCCGCATCCGGGTTCGGTGATGGCCATCGCGCCCCATTTCGGCTGGCCCTCGCGGAAGCGGCGCAAAAAACGCTCCCTTTGTTCGGGTGTCCCCGCCGCGGCGACCGCAGCTCCGCCCAATCCCGGGTTCGGGATCGACAGGAAAAGCCCTGCGTCACCCCAGCACAATTCCTCCGTGCTGAGGCAGGTGTATAGGTTGCGCAGTTTGGCCGTCCCGCCGTCGTCCTTGCCCGAAGGTGCCGCTTCCCGCGCCGCTGGGCCCAGGCTCTGCGATGCGGCCCACATCGCATCCCAGAATTGCCGCGGATGCTCGTGCTCCTTCTCGTCGTATTCGCGCGAGATCGGCCGCATCATCTGCGCGGCGACCATATGATACATCTCGACTTGCTTGAGAACCTGCGGTTCCAGTTCGAAATCAATCATTGCCCGTTCCTGCCGGTTAAAGTATCGCGCGCCCTAAACCGTCGCGATCCCGTCGAGTACTGCAAAAGCGCGCGCATTGCGCAGCCACATCTCGACCGGATGCTCGCGGATATATCCGTGGCCACCGAGAACCTGTACCGCGTTATCGGCCACCATCAGCGACGATTGAGCCGCATAGTTGCGCGCCTGGTAACTCTCCTTGAGCGCGTCCTCGCCCTTGTCGAGCCGGGACGCAGCTTCCCACACCAGCAAGCGGGTGGCGTCGATCTCGATCGCCATCTCCGCCAGCATGAAAGCGACTGCCTGCTTGGTGGCGATCGGCACGCCGAAGGCCTTGCGCTCCTTCGCGTAGGTCCGCGCATATTCGAAGGCCGCGCGAGCCACCCCGGTCGCCATCGCCGCCATAGCCACTCGGGATTCGCTCATCAGCCGCGTGAAATTAATGCCTTTGCCGGCACCCAAACGGGCTTCTGCACCGACCCGGCAGTCCTTCAGCATCAGCTCATAGGTTTCAAGAGCCTTGATCCCCATATTTTTCTCGCGCTCCGAGATGGTCAGACCAGGCGCCTCCCGTGCGACGATGAACCCATCGACGCCGGCTTGACCGGCGTCGGAATTAGCCGCTGCGTAAACCAAAATTGTCTCAGCTTTGGCGGCGAGGGGCACTACGCACTTCGCACCGTCAATTACGTAGCTTGCGCCGTCGCGCCGGGCGATAGTTGCGAGCGCGGAAGGATCAAAGTCAAAGCGCGGCTCAACCAGAGCGGCTGCGCCGGCGACAAAGTTGTCGGTGCCGAAGCGGGGGAGAATGCTTTCGCGCTGATCCGACGTGCCCATTTCCAATACGGGATAGGCGAGGAGCCGCGGAGCCATAGTATGCAGAGCAATTGCGAGGTCGCCGAAAGCGAGTTCCTCGGCCACGATCGCCCCGGTGACCGCCGATCTTATGTCGCCGTAGCCGCCATAGGACTCAGGGATCGCTCCGCGAACCAGTCCCAGTTCCCAGGCTTTGGCGATCACATCGGCAGGAATCTCGCCGCTCTCGTCGGCAGCGCGAGCCGCGGGACGGATCTGTTCGATCGCGAAGGCCGCGGCCGTATCGCGGATCATTTTCTGTTCGTCGCTTAGTTCGAAACTGACCATTGGTTCAGGAATTCGCCTGGTTGATTGGCATTTCGCACGCCGACCGGCAGCCCCTGCGCAACCGGATTCTATGGAAGCCGGCTTTCACGACGCAACCGTTCAAGTTCGCGGGCGCGGCTGTACTTGCGCTCATCCTCTGCGACCCTCGAGGGTGGAGCAATCGGCTTGCGAATCTTGCGGATGAGCCCGCCCGCTTTGGAGCCGCGGCGTGGACCGGATTTGCGTGTTGCTGCCAAACTATGTCTCGAAGCCGATGAAGCTCATCTGCAGGCCGGTTGTCGCACCTCGGGCTGCACGACGCGAAAAGTACTTGTCGGCGGCGCAGCGAGTGCAGGGTCCCATGCTCGTAATCGCTGCGGGCGCAAGGCCCGCTCGTTCCAACTGCCCGCGCAAGATCGCACGTAAATCCAGATAAGCTTTGCCCGGATTACCCGCGCGGGTATGTGCTCGTGCGTGCGGAATCGAGCGCGCGAAGCGCTCAGCCAAATCAGCGTCGACCTCGAAGCAGCAGCTTCCGATCGCGGGCCCCATCGCAGCGCGTATCGCATGCGGTCGCGCGCCCAACGCATCCATCGCGCGGACGCCGGCTGCGGCGATATCGGCGAGCGTCCCACGCCAGCCGGCATGCAAAGCGCCGGCGACCTCTCGCGTCTCGTCAAGCATCAGAATCGGCACACAATCGGCGGTAAAAATCCCGAGCGCAATTCCTCGCGATGCCGTCACCATCCCGTCGGCGGACCAGCGCTCGTCATCGTGGTCCGCGCCGATCTTTCGGATCGTATTGCCGTGCACCTGCTTGAGCCGCGCGACGCGCATTCCCGGATAAGCTGCGCGCCACTTCTCCCAGTTGACC
>JASHZA010000170.1 GCA_030042765.1 Candidatus Binataceae bacterium
CTGGTCGGGGCCGGCCCGGGTGCACCTGATCTGATCACGGTCCGTGCCGCTGCGGTAATGCGGAGTGCACACGTAGTGGTTCACGATTCCCTCGTTAGTCCCGAAGTACTCATGCTGGCTGCTGCAGGCACCAAGATTATCTTCGCCGGAAAGAGGGGCGGAGCCGGTCACGAATTGGATCAGGAAGAAATCAATCAAATCCTGGTTGAGCACGCGCGTGCCGGGAAGATCGTGGTGCGGCTCAAGGGTGGCGACCCGTTCATCTTCGGACGCGGCGGCGAAGAAGCCGCAGCGCTGGCGGATGCGAACGTGCAGTTCGAGGTCGTGCCTGGAGTGACGTCCGCGATCGCTGCGCCGGCATTCGCCGGGATACCGTTGACCCATCGCGAACACGCGTCGTTCGTAACTTTCCTGACGGGCCACGAGGATTTTGAGAAAAATCCGGAGGCAGCGATGCGATGGGATGAAATTGCCCGTTCCGCGCGCGACGGCACCCTCGTTATCCTGATGTCGACGGCGCGAATGCGCGGCAACCTGGAGCGACTTGTCGGCGCTGGGCTGTCCGCACGAACTCCTGCCGCAGCGATCCAGTGGGGGACGACGGCGGCGCAGCGGACCGCCCTCGCGACGATCGGCACGCTCGCGGAAGAAGCAACTCGTGCCGGAATCGGGGCGCCCGCGGTAATCGTGGTTGGCGAGTGCGCCCGCCTGCGCGCCAATCTGCGATGGTTTGAAAAGCTGCCGCTGTTCGGGCGGCGGATAGTAGTCACGCGTGCGGCTGCGGATGCGGCAAAGCTGGCCGCGCGCCTGCGCGCCCTTGGCGCCGAAGCAATCGAATTCCCGACCATCGAAACTGTTCCGCCCGAAAGCTACGCGGCGCTCGACGACGCGATCGCGAAGCTCGGCACTTGGGATTGGATCGTGTTCACCAGCGTTACGGGGGTCGAGGCCTTCTTCGGCCGACTCCGGGCACTCGCACGCGATATTCGCGAACTGGGGAAGGCCTCGATCGCGGCGATTGGACCGGCGACCGCTGCACGTATCCGCAGGTATGGTCTGAACGTCGCGGCCATACCGAAGGAATATCGCGCCGAGGAGCTGATCGGCGCGATCGGTGCGACGAAGATCGCCGGCAGGCGCATCCTGATTCCGCGAGCCGCCGTCGCGCGGGAGATACTGCCGCAACTGCTCCGCGAAAAAGGCGCCGCCGAAGTAACCGTTCCCCCGGCTTACCGGACGGTGAAGCCGGAGCAAGCGGATGGCACGCGGATTCGCGATTTGGCCGCGGCCGGCGCGATCGACCTGGTGACCTTTACCAGTTCCAGCACGGTGACGAATTTCTGTGCCTTGGCCGGCGAATTTCCGCAAGGGTTGAAGACGGCGGTGATTGGTCCGATCACGGCGCAGACCGCACGACGCCAGGGTTTCGAAGTCGTGGTGTCGCCGAAGGACTATACGGTGGATGCGCTGCTGGACGCGATCGTCTCGCACTTCCAACCTCGCGCCTGAGTGGCACCGGCGCTGTTCGCATGGCGGCATCAATAATATAATCGGTCGAGTCCCGCTCTGGGGGTGGAATCTGATGGCATTTCCGATCAATCGGCCGCGGCGGCTGCGCCGCAACGAAACGATTCGCCGGATGGTGCGCGAGACGCACCTGTCGCCCGACGATTTTATTCAACCCTATTTCGTCTGTCCCGGACGCGACGTGAGGAAACCGGTGAGTGCGATGCCTGGGGTTGCACAGATGTCGGTGGACCATGTGGTGCGCGAGGCGCGCGAGACCCACGCCGCCGGCGTCCCGGCGATAATCCTCTTCGGCATCCCGGCCCATAAGGACCCGCAGGGCAGTTCCGCCTGGAACGATCAGGGCGAGGTGCAGCGCGCGATTCGCGGGATCAAGGAACAAGTGCCAGGCCTCGCCGTGATCACCGACGTCTGCATGTGCGAATACACCGACCATGGCCATTGCGGTGTGATCGCGGGCAACGATGTGGACAATGACGCCACGCTGGAACTATTGGTGCGCGAGGCACTGTCACACGTGCGTGCCGGCGCCGACATGGTTGCGCCGTCGGACATGATGGACGGTAGGGTCGGTGCGATTCGCACGGCGCTCGACGAAGAGGGTTTCAACCATATTCCGATCATGGCGTACTCGGCGAAGTTTGCCTCGGCCTTTTACGGTCCGTTTCGCGAGGCCGCGGAATCCGCGCCCCAGTTCGGCGATCGCCGCTCATATCAGATGGACCCGCCCAATGGCGACGAGGCAATGCGCGAAATCGCACTCGATCTCGAAGAAGGCGCCGACATCGTGATGGTCAAGCCGGCTCTGCCCTATCTCGACCTGATTTACCGAGCCAAGCACGAATTCAACGTACCGGTGGCGGCATACAACGTCTCGGGCGAGTATTCGATGATCCGCGCGGCCGGGATCAATGGTTGGCTCGACGAGGAGCGGGCGACCCTGGAAGTGCTTACCGGGATCAAGCGCGCCGGCGCCGACATGATCCTGACCTACTTCGCCACCACCGTCGCCAAGCACTTGCGGTAAGACAAGCCCGTCGCGCGAACGGCCGTGTCAGCGTGAGCGCGTCGGGTGGAGGTGCGTGTCATAATACGGGCGCATCGCTCGCAAGGCGCGCTCCTGATGATAGGCAAGTTCGTCGTCGGGATAGCGATGCTCCGGGCCAAGGACGCATCCGACCCGCGCGTGGCAACGCGCCGCGCAATCCGGTTCGGCTTCGACACGATGTATGAGGCATCGCGGTATGTCCCATCCGGCCGGAAACGCCACGGCTCCGGCCGGGCATGCACTGATACAGCTTCGCGCACTGCACGACGGACAAGGATCAAAGCCAAGCGCGGCTCCGGGTGCGTCAATTTCAGCGTCGGTCAGGATTGCTGCGCGAAACGCGATCCAGGGGCCGTAAACGGGATTCACCACTACGCCGATGATGCTGGGGCCGGCGAGGCCGGCGAGTTTCGCCGCTTCCATGAAGTTGAGCGTCGGGCCGCCATTCACAAATGGAAAAACAGTGGTGCATCGAGCGCCCGACGCGCGCGCCGCCGTGGCTACAGCCCCCTCGATCGCTTCACGAGTAAAATCGTCGAGCGGATTGTCGCGCTTAATCCATCCCGGATTACGGGCGACGTGTACCGAGAACGCACGCCATAGAGCGCCACCGCCATTGCCAATCATGACGATCGAGCGAGCTTGAGTGTCGATCGAATCGGCGCGCATCGTTGATGGCGCTACTTGGTCATAGCTGGCGGTGGGAATCGAGGCGATCAGATTGAGGCCATATGGCGCTGCGGCCCGGCGAATCGCTTCAAGCAGGTGGTTCACCCTGTTGATTTTATCTTACAGCCGCCTGCTTTGCCTGTCCTTTGCGCGCATTACGTGGCCCATGGGAGCGTTGTGCTAGGGCTTTCACCGACGAATATGCTAAACGGCGGAAGGCTTGTGCCGTGGTAAGCCAGGCACGACCGAATCGTTAGACAGGTGAAGGAGCATACCAGTGGCAACGATCGAGTTTGGCGCTGCATTGCCGGAAATCAAGGGAGTTCCTGAATTCGCGCAGAGAGCGGAGAGCCTCGGCTACGACTACCTCGGATCCGGCGAACATATGATGTTCCATGGACCTGTGCCGAACTCGCTGATCAATCTGGCGGTCGCAGCGGGTGCAACGACCGCGATCAAATTGATGAGCACGGTAGTGCTGCTGCCACTGTACACACCGATGGTGGTGGCCAAAATGACCTCGGTGCTCGACGTCGCGTCCAACGGCCGCTACCACATGGGAATCGGCGTGGGCGGCGAATTTCCCAAGGAATTCGAGGCCTGCGGCGTACCGGTCAAGCAGCGCGGTTCGCGCAGCAACGAGGCACTCGCTGTGATCACGAAGTTATGGACCGAAAAGAACGTCACTTTCGAGGGGCGCTATTCGAAGTTCTCCGGCGTAACCGTCAGCCCGTCGCCGGCGCAGAGGCCGCATCCCCCAATCTGGGTCGCCGGGCGCAAGGAACCCGCGATGAAGCGCGCGGCACTCTATGCAGACGGCTGGCTTCCTTACATGTATACGCCCGAGATGCTTCATGAGAGTCTTGAAAAAATTCATCATTTCGGCAAGGAAGCCGGCCGCGACATGAGCAAATTCCGCCCCGGGCTCTTCATCTTCGCCTCGGTCTATCCTGACCGGGACGAAGCCCGAGAACAGGCCGCGAAGGCGCTAGGCAAAAATTACGCTCAGGATTTTTCGAAGATCGCGGGACGCTACGCCCTTTACGGCAACCCTGAGGATTGCCGCAAACGGCTCAAGGAATATGTCGACGCCGGAGCACGCACGGTGATGATTAGCTGGGCATGCCGTCACGACGATATCGATCAGAATATGAAACTCATCGCCGAGGAAGTGGCACCTGCTTTCAAATAAAGGCCGCACCGGCGTCCGGTGCGTTCGGGGAGCGTTTAGATCAAGCCCGGGTTTGCGCGCGGGCCCGTTTGTGCTTGCGGTGTTTGTGTTTACCGCCACCTTTCTTGCCGCACCGTTCCCAAGCCCTTTGGGCGCGGCTACGATCCGCCATAAGCAGCCCGCCGCGGCCGATACTCTCGAGCGGATGGCCGAGGCGGTCTTCGGCCCGCTCAGCCGCGCCGAATTGCGCATGGTGCGTACCGCCCCAACTCGCGACGTTGCGTGGGTTAGCCCGGTTCAGGACCCCGACGCTGCCCCCAATAATCCGGCTTTCGCTGACACCTGGGGCAATGATCGAAAGATCCGCGCCGCTCTCATCGTTTGGCTGCTGTCCGATCCCGATGCCGCGAAGTTGGTCCATCCAAGCGGTATCGGTGTCGCCGGCGCCCGCGTTATGGGCGAACTCGATCTCTCTTATCTCAGTGTGAGCCTGCCGCTTACGTTCATAGCCTGCTCGATTCCTGACGGTATCGACCTCTCGTTCGCGCACATCAGGAGCATCGATTTGCGCAAGAGCTGGACCGGTCCAATAGCGCTCCAGCAAACCCTCGTGAACGGCGATGTCTCATTGCGTTACGGCCATTACGGCGAAGTAAATATCTTCCGCTCGACTATCGATGGCGCGCTTGATTGTAGCAGCGGCCACTTTGATGGCGACGATCCGTTATCGGTGGTTGAAACGGCGATCGGGGGCGACGCGCTCTTTCACCAGGGGTTCACGACCGGCGGATTGATCTACTTCCGCCTGAGCAGAATCGGACAATCTCTGAGCTTCAACGATGCGCGCTTCACCGGCAAAGGCGAAAGCGGCCTCGACGCCGAACGCGCGAGCGTTGGTGGCACGCTTTACTGGGTCGACATAAAGACTTCGCCTCGTACCAAGCTCGACCTCGGCAATGCGCATGTCGGGGCGCTGTGGGACGACGCCGCAAGCTGGCCTGCGCCTGGCAATCTTTTCCTCAACGGTTTCACTTACGGCACTATCAGCGGTGGTCCGGCTGATTCCGCAAGTCGGATAAAATGGCTGCGGCTCCAGCCACGGGCAATGTGGGTTCAGCCGCAACCCTATCGTCAACTCGCGGTCGTATTGCGCGATAACGGCAGGCCAGAGGGGGCTACGGTGGTCGAGATCGCGCGCGAGAACGCCCTCACGGAATATGGGGGAGGCAGCCTTGGCACCCGCCTGTGGCGTTACACGCTCCGCTGGACGATCGGCTATGGCTATCGTCCGCTGCAAGCACTGTGGTGGATTCTTTCGTTCGTAACGTTGGGCGGCATACTCTTCCGGTTCGGCTACAGGGCGCGCCTGATGACGCCAACGGAAGAAAGCGCCTATGCGACTTTCGTCAAAACCGGCAGACCACCCCTTCACTATCCACCATTCAACAGTTTCATTTATTCGCTGGAAAATTTTCTGCCCGTCGTGGAACTGCATCAGGGAAACTATTGGCGGCCTAACCCGCTCCATAGCGCCGCCGGTCGGCCCTTCGGCGGCGAGACTTTCCCCGCCAGGCTCCTGCGCTTGTACCTGTGGGTCCATATCCTCGCCGGCTGGACGATCACTCCGCTGCTGTTTGCCGGTCTC
>JASHZA010000171.1 GCA_030042765.1 Candidatus Binataceae bacterium
GCGAGGACCGGATGCAAAAGGCGCCGCGTTTCGGCGCCGACGCCCTCATTCTAGATCTCGAAGACGCCGTCGCCTTGCCCGACAAGCCGAAGGCGCGCCCGATCGTGCGCAAGATGGTCGAGGAGCTTGGCAACGCCGGCCAAAATATCCTCGTCCGCGTCAACGACTTCGAAACCGAACTCACCTGGGCCGACCTCGACGCCGTCGTTTGCGCGCAGCTGTACGCCGTGATGCTCCCCAAGGTGACCGGCCCCGAGGACGTCAAACGCGCCGACACCATCATCGAATTTCTCGAACGCAAGCACGGTATCGAACGCGGCACCGTGCTCATCTACCCCGTGCTCGAAACCGCCCAGGGGATGCGCCTGGCGTACGAGTGCGCGACCGCGTCGCCGCGCGTGGTGCATCTGGGCGGCCTCACCGGCAAGGACGGCGATATCGCGCGCGCGATCGGGTTCCAATGGACGCCCGAGGGCCACGAAGCGTTTTTCTATATCTCGAAAGTTTTGCTCGACGCGCGCGCCGCCAATATCCCCTACCCGATGGGCGGCCGCGGATGGTGGGATATCCAGGACCTCGACGGCTTGCGCGCCGAGGCGATCCGCACGCGCAATTTCGGCTACACCGGGATGGTCCTCATCCATCCCTCGCACGTCCCAATCGTCAACGAAGTCTTTACGCCGACCAAGGATCAGATTTCGCACTGGCGCGAACTGATAGCGGCGGTCGAGCAATGCGAGCGCG
Source organism: Candidatus Binataceae bacterium (assembly GCA_030042765.1). Classification (GTDB taxonomy): domain Bacteria; phylum Desulfobacterota; class Binatia; order Binatales; family Binataceae; genus JASHZA01. The sequence goes on from JASHZA010000171.1 coordinate 745, forward strand.
AGGGCCGCTCGGTGGTCACCTTCAACGGGATGATGGTCGATACGGCCCACGTCAAGGTCGCGCGCGACATGCTCAAATGGGCGGCCGAACTCGGCGTCGCCTGACCAATTCGCTGCCACCGACGACGGAATCCGGGTCGGGCGGCTCACCCGATTGCGGTTACCGCCGCCTGTCGGGCGGAATCCGAACAGCGGTCGAACGAAAGGCGAATTTTGCAGGAATAGCGAATCTTAAGCGAAACATCGACGCCCGTATCGGGGGGATAGCAGGGCCAGCAACCGATTTTACTCCCCCTCTAGCACCTTCTAGCGTCGCTGTGCAGGGTGAAATCCTTCACTACCCGGCTAGGCCGGCTTGCGCCGCATCATCCCAGCTCGGCGCGCTTTGACCACCACCTCGCCGCGCTGGTTGACGCCGCGATGCTCGAACATCACGACGCCCCATTGCGGGCGCGACTTCGACTCGCGCACCTCGATTATCTCCGTCTCGGCCGTGATGGTGTCACCGATGAAGACCGGCCGCGGAAATTCGGTCTTCTCGAAGCCGAGATTGCCGACCGTCGTGCCGAGCGTCAACTCGCCGACCGAAAGTCCGACGACGAGACCGAGGGTAAAGATGCTGTTGACCAGGCGCTGGCCGAACTCGGTGTTCTTGGAAAACTCGACATCGAGATGAAGCGGCTGCGGATTCATCGTGAGCGTCGTGAAGAGCAGGTTGTCTGTTTCGGTCACGGTGCGGCTGGGCTGATGCTTGAAGACATCGCCGACGCGAAATTCCTCGAAATATTTGCCTGCCATAAGCTCCTCGAAGGACGAAAGTTGTGTAACTGATACAGAATAATTGCGCTCCGGGCGAGCGCAGCCGGTGCTGTTCTAGGCCGGAGCCGCGGAGGTTTCGGGCGATAGTTCCTCGAGTGTCTTGCCGCGCGTTTCCGGAACGAAAGCCACGATCAGCAGCGCGCCCACGATCGGTCCTGCGGCAAAGATCGCCGCCGCGTTGCCCAGCCCGCCCATCGAATTTGCCAGCATCCCCACGCAGAGCGGCGCCAGAGTCCAACCAAGCTGGCCGATCCCCTGCACGGTCAGACAGAAACCGGTCGCACGCGCTCCGGTTGGAAACAGTTCCGCTGAAAGCGCGGCGTTCGCGGTACGCGCCCCCTGATAGGCGAACATCGTCGCCATCAACCCGGTCAGCATCGCCTGATGATCCGTGCTCTGGAACAGGCAGAACATCGCGGCGCCTGCGCCCGCGAAGAACAACGCCATCGTCGTGCGCCGCCCGATGCGGTCGAGCAGCCAGCCGCTGAGAAGCGTTCCCGCCGCGCCCATCAGATAGGCCAGCACAATCGCAACCCCGACCTGACCGGAGCTCCAATGATGATCGCGCTTCGCATACAGGCTGAAGAACGAGATCGTCGGGCCCCCCACCAGCCCGATACAATTGCAAAGCGCGGCGACCAGAATCATCCGTTGCGGCCAGGGACCGGCGCCCGGTTCGATACAGCGACGCAAGGGTGCGAAAACTCCCGGGCGCTGGGTCTTTTGGTCTGCGCGGAAAGCCTCGAGCGCCGCATAGCGTGCGGTCTCGTGCATCCGGCGCCTCAGCCACGCGACGATCAGCAGCGGCGCGATTCCCAGCAGGTACATCCCGCGCCATCCGAAACGCGATTCGGCCATGTGACCGTAGAGGATTCCCGCCGTTGCGACGCCTGCGAACGCGACCATGTGCAGGATCGAAATGGCCCGGCCGCGCAGGCGGTCGGGAAACTCCTCGCCGATTATCGTTACGGCCACCCCGAACTCGGCCGCGAGGAACAGCTGCGCGAGGCTCTGGAACAGCGCAAAGGTAGCGATCCCCGATGAAAGTGCGGTCGCCAGCGTAAAGAGAGCGTAAGCCAGGACGGTGTTCGCGATCACGCGCTTGCGCCCCCAACGATCCGCGAGCGTCACCACGAAAAAAGAGAGAATTCCTCCGAAACGGACGAACGTCGCCATCGCACCGACCTCGGCGTCGCTCATGCGAAAGGTGCGCGCGATATCGGGCGTGCACAGGTGGAAGATCGTGATGTCGTAGCCCTCGAACACCGTCGCCGAGAGCATCATCGCGAGCAACGCCCAAAGATAGCGCGGCGACGGTGCTACCCATTCTACCGTGGGTTCGGCGCGAGTTTCTGTGGCCGCGGCATCCATCCGGGTTGGCTCCCGCCCGCTTGGCGGCCAGCGCGTTTAGCGTCCCAGATCGCTATAGCGGCAGCAAGCTCTGTTAGCGGCGCAGGTCGAAATAACATAATTTATTTTCAAGCCGATCGGTCATACGCAGCGGGGAGCCTGAGACATCGATGGATGGACTCGATCGGCGGGGGACCCATGAACTTCGACGAAACCCTGGGGCGGGTTCTTGAACTGCTCCAGCGTGAGGGACGAGTGTCGTACCGGGCGCTCAAGCGACGTTTCTCCCTCGACGACGACTATATCGAGGATCTGAAGGCCGAAATCATTCAGGCCAAACGCCTGGCGATTGACGACGATGGCGTCGTGTTGGTTTGGACGGGTGCGCCGCCGCCAACGGTTGCCGGTGTGCCCTCGACCCCTCCAATTTTCGACGTCGTTTCCGAGGGTGAGCGGCGAAACCTGACGGTGATGTTCTGTGATCTGGTGGGCTCGACAGCGCTTTCGCAACAACTCGACCCCGAGGAGTTGCGCGAAGTGATGCGCACGTACCGGGAGGCATGCGTCAAGGCGGTCAACCGCTTCGATGGATACGTCGCCCAATATCTTGGCGACGGCCTGCTGGCATTCTTCAGCTACCCGGCGGCGCACGAGGATGATGCCGAGCGGGCGGTGCGTGCCGGGCTCGGGGTCATCGAGGAACTCGAGGGCCTGAACGCGTCGGCGCAGCGACCGGGCGCGGACCACGTGCGTATGCAAGCACGCGTCGGAATCCATACCGGGCTGGTGGTCGTCGGCGACATACCAGGAGGCCCGCGCCGTGACATGACGACCGTGGTGGGGGAAACGCCGAATCTGGCGGCGAGGATTCAGCAAGCAGCTCAACCCGGTACGGTTTTGATCAGCTCGGCTACGAATCGGCTGGTCGATGGGCTTTTCGATTGCCAGGACTTTGGCGGTCAGACTCTCAAAGGAATCTCGGAGCCAGTGCGCGTGTATCGCGTGCTCGGGGAGAAGGAGCTACGCAGCCGCTTCGAAGTCGCGGCCGGGACGGGCTTAACGCCTTTCGTGGGACGGGACGCGGAAATCGATCTGATGATTGATCGATGGGAGAGCGCACAGCGCGGGGCCGGCCAGATTGTCATGCTCAGCGGGGAACCGGGGATTGGAAAATCGCGCCTGGCGCGGGAACTACAGGAGCGCGCAATCAAGGACCGCGCGTTGCGCGTCGAGGCCCATTGTCTGCCCTATCACCGCAACAGCGCCCTTTATCCGGTAATCAGGCACCTGAGTCGATTCCTGGATCTTCGCAAGGAGGACTCGCCCCAGGAAAAATTGGAGAAGCTCCGCACCGCTCTCGAAAAATACAGCTTCGTCGAATCCGATACGCTGGCGCTTATGGCCTCGCTACTTTCACTGCCGGCACCCGAAGGCGTTCCATCCTTTTCCATAAGCGTTCAGAAACAGAAGCAGAGAACGCTCGAGGCGCTGACCGCATGGCTCATCGAAAGCGCAGAGCGAACGACGATTTACAGCGTTTGGGAAGACCTGCAATGGGCTGATCCTTCGACTCTGGAGTTGATCGATCTATTGCTGGAGCGGGCTCCCGCTGCTCCAGTTCTGGTGTTGCTCACCTTCCGTTCCGAATTCGTCCCGCCGTGGCGAACCCGCGAGCAGACGACTTCGATCAGTTTGGCTCGTCTCGGCGAAGCGCATGTAGCGGCAATGATCGACGGGGTAACAGCGCAGAGAGAGCTGCCGGTCGATGTCCTCAAACAGATCGTGAACAAGACCGATGGTGTGCCGCTGTTCGTCGAGGAGCTGACCAAGATGGTTCTGGAGTCGAGTGTAATTCAACTCGAAAAGGACGATCGTGCGCGGGCGGGTTGGTTGCGGCCGCTTTCGATTCCTGCGACGCTCCAGGACTCGCTGATGGCGCGGCTGGACCGGTTGACGTCGCTCAAGGAGATTGCGCAACTGGGCAGCGTTATTGGCCGGGAGTTCTCCTATGAATTGATCCGCGAGGTCTCCCCGCTCGACGACGATCGACTTCAGGCCGGTTTGGAAGCGTTGGTCGCAGCGGAACTGCTCTATCAGCGCGGCGCGCTGTCGAACGCGACCTACCTGTTCAAGCATGCCCTTGTGCAGGACACCGCTTATCAGTCTCTGCTGAAGAGCAAACGGCTCCAGTACCACGTGCAAGTGGCCCGGGCCTTTGAGCAACATTTCTCCGATATTACCGAAAACAATCCGGAACTGGTCGCTCACCATTACACCGAGGCCGGTCGGGCAGAACTCGCAATCCCGTATTGGCAACGAGCAGGCAGGATCGCCGCGCAACGTTCGGCAAATATCGAGGCAATCCGTCACCTCACTGCCGCGATCGGCCTGATCCGGACGCTGCCCGAAAGCGCCGAGCGCGACAAGCAGGAACTGGCGTTGCTAATCGCGCTGGGCCCCGTGCACATCGCCACCCGCGGCTGGGCCTCGGCGGAGGCAGGAAATGCGTATGGCCGCGCCGAGGAGTTATGTCGGCGCCTGGGCGAAACGCTCCAGCGGGCCCAAGCGCTATATGGCTTGTCGGTTTTCCATCTGATGCGCGGGGAACATCAAATAGCGCACAAATCGGCGCAGGATCTCCTTGCCCTTGCCGAATGCGGGCAGGACAGCACGTTGCGGATCGGGGCCCATTGGACCGTGGGGCTGAGCCTCTACCATATGGGCGACCCGGCTTCGAGCCGATCGCACCTCGAGCGCGGCCTGGCCCTGTACGATCCGGGCGAACACCGCTCGCTGGCCTTCGTATTCGGACAAGACCTTGGTATGAGCTGTCTTTGCTACCTGGCGCTTGCGCTTGAGGAACTCGGCTATCCGGACCAAGCCCTCAAACGGTGTGAGGAGGGGCTGGCGCTGGCCCGCAGTTCGTCTCACCCCTTTAGTCTGGTGTGGGCCTTTGGCAATGCCGTGCTATTCCATCTGGTCCGCCGCGAATGGGACCGTGTGGATGCCTTGATCGATGAAGGGCTCGCGTTGGCGACCGAGCAGGGATTCCAATTTTTTGTGGCGTATCTGACGCTCTGCCGCGGCAGCCTGACGGCGGCGCAGGG
>JASHZA010000172.1 GCA_030042765.1 Candidatus Binataceae bacterium
GTTATGAGCGGGGCCGCAGCCGCCATTTCTACCTGCGCAAGCGCCGCGGAAGAGAGACACAAGGCCTTCTGCTGCTTGGTCTTACGGCTCCCGAGTTCGCGATTCTCGACCGTTATGAGGAAGTCCCGGTGCTCTACACCCGCGAACAAATCGAAGTGTCCGGTGCCGATGGCTCGCCGGTCCGATGCTGGGCTTACCTGCCGACGCCCCGCGTGTTGCGGGACGAATGAATCTGGTCGTTGACCGCAATCTATACTTTCGCCTCGGTGGGTGAAGCACCTTTGCCCTCGGGCCGATGTATCCCGAACTTGTCGAGCCGGTACTGCAATGTCCGGTAACTCATCCCGAGCATCTTGGCCGCCTTCGCGATGACCCAGTCGGCGCGTTCCATCGCCTGCATGATCAAGTCACGTTCGAGATGCTCGAAGTTGATTCCTTCCGCGGGGATTTCAAAGCGTTCGGAAATGCGCCCGCGATCGCCGCGGGCAAGGGTTTTGCGCGCCAGCACCTCCTGCGGCAGGTCGCGCGGCGTGATCTTATCGCCCTCGCACAGCAGGATCGCGCGCTCGATCGCCGATTCGAGCTGGCGCACGTTGCCCGGCCATGAGTAGTCGAGCAGCACCGCCATGGCCTCGCGGCTGATTTCCTTGACCCGGCCGCCCGACAGATGGCTGAAGCGATCAAGCGTGTGGGTTGCCAGCAAAGGAATGTCCGAGCGGCGATCGCGCAACGGCGGCAGCGTCACCGTCACGACATTGATGCGGTAGTAAAGGTCCTCGCGAAAACGCTCTTCGGCGACCTCTTCGGCAAGATTGCGGTTGGTCGCCGCGATCAGCCGCACGTCCACATGGAATGATTCGTTACCGCCGACGCGGCGTACCTCGCGCTCCTGGAGTACGCGCAGCAGCTTCGACTGGAGGCCGATGCCAAGGTCCGCTATCTCGTCGAGAAACAGCGTCGATTTATCGGCGCTCTCGATGAGTCCGATCTTGCGTTCGGTGGCGCCGGTGAAGGCGCCCCGCTCATGCCCGAACAGCTCGTTTTCGATCAGGGTGTCGGGAATCGCCGAGCAATTGATCGCGACAAACGGGCGCTGGGCGCGCGGCGAGAGACGATGGATCGCGCGGGCGATCACTTCCTTGCCGGTGCCGCTCTCGCCCTGGATCAGAACAGTCGAGTTGGACGGCGCGACCTTGCGTACAATCTTGATTATTTCCTGGATTGCCGGGTCCTGCCCGATGATGCCTTCGACCTGAAGTTTGCCCTCCATCTGCGTGCGCAGCAGCTGATTCTCCTGCTGCAGGTTGGCAAGCTCAGCCGCCTTGCCCACGGTCATCACCAGCGCTTCGCGATCGGTCGGCTTGGTGAGATAGTAGAAGGCGCCGTTCTTCATCGCCTGAACCGCACTTTCGATCGTGCCGTGCGCAGTCAAGACCACGACCTGCGTTGCTGGATGTTGCAGTTTGACCTTGGCCAGCATTTCTTCGCCCGACATCCCGGGCATCATCAGATCGGTCAAAACGACGTCGAATCGGCTCAATTGGAGCAACTCCATCGCCCGTCTGCCAAGGGCAGCCTCCTCCACCGCGAAGCCCTCTTCGCGCAGGGTGTCGGCCGTGATTTGCCGCTCGAGGTCGTTGTCCTCGACCACCAGCACCGAAGCCTGATTCATAGCTACTTTTGTACCGTGCCGACCGGGAAGGTGAAAGTCACCGCAGTTCCGGGCGGCGGTTCGTTCGGTCCGATCTCGATGGTTCCGCCGTGCTTTTCAACAATGGCCTTGGAAAAGAACAGACCCAGACCGATACCCTCGCGCTTAGTGGTGAAGAACGGCTCGAAAATGTGATCGACCACCTCGGGGTCTATTCCCGGCCCGGTGTCCGAGAAAGTGACAGTGAAACGTCCGTCATTGCGCGCAAAAGCGACGCTTAACCGTCCGCCCTCGGGCATGGCCTGCGTCGCGTTGGCCACGACGTTGACGAAGCAAGTGCGGACCTTCTCCGCATCGACGTTCAGCACAGCCGGCACGTCGTCTCCTCGCTCGGCCACTTCGATGCCCTGGCTCTTGAGCTTGGATTCGCTCAGTGCAAGGACACCCTCAACCAACTGGCGCACGTCGGTCGGCGCGGGATGGATTTCAATCGGCTGCCCGTAATGCAGAAACGTCTGCACCATATCGGAAAGGCGGCGCACCTCGTCCTTCATGATTCCAAGCTGGCGGACGAAATCCTCACGTCCGCGCGTAAGCTGGGGTCCGTAACGAGTGCGCAGTTGATCGAGCGCCAGGCTGATGAAGTTGAGCGGATTTTTGATCTCATGGGCCAGGGCGCCGGCAAGCTGACCGAGCGCGGTGAAGCGCTCGAGACGGTTCAACTCGACCTCACGTTCGCGCGCATGGCGCAGTTGCGCCACCATCTCGTTGAAACTGCGAGTAAGCAGTCCGATTTCGTCTCGGCGGCGAGCCTCAGGGACCGGTTCGAGACCGCGCGCGGCTATGTTCTGCGCAGCGTCCGCGACCGCATGGATCGGCTCGACGTAACGCTCCGCCAGGACGTAGGCGAAGACGAGCCCCAGCGCAAAAATGGCGAGGCCGAGCGATAACAGCCTCACCCGGTAGTCGCGAAGCGGCCGGTCGAAATCGCTGAAATTCGCACTCACCTCGACGTATCCCAAAAGATGGTCCTCAACCTCGACCGGGATGAAATAGACAGTGCTCTCGCCATTGGGCAGCCCGAGTTTCGAGGCGGGA
>JASHZA010000173.1 GCA_030042765.1 Candidatus Binataceae bacterium
TCACCGGACCGAATATGGCGGGCAAGTCGACCTATCTGCGGCAGGTCGCGCTGACTGTGATCATGGCGCAGATGGGCAGCTTCGTGCCGGCGACGGAGGCTCGATTAGGACTTACGGATCGCGTGCTGACCCGGATCGGCGCGCGCGACGAGTTGCGCCGGGGCGAATCCACCTTCATGGTCGAGATGCGTGAGACCGCGCGCCTGCTCGAGGGGCTCTCCGAGCGCAGCCTGCTGCTGCTGGATGAGGTCGGCCGCGGGACCAGCACGTTCGATGGGCTTGCGATCGCATGGGCGGTGGCGGAGTATCTGCACGATTCGACGCGCGCGAAGGTGCTCTTCGCTACGCACTTTCATGAACTGACGGAGCTTGCGCGCGAGCGGCCGCGCGTCAAAAATCTGAGCATGGCGGCGCGGGAATGGGGCGGAGAGGTGCTGTTTCTGCGGCGCGTGGTCGAAGAGGCCGCCAGCCGCAGCTACGGGATCGAAGTGGCACGCCTGGCCGGATTGCCCGCCAGTATCGTCGCCCGCGCGCGGCAGATTCTCACCAATCTCGAACAGGGCGAATTGGACGACAGCGGGATGGCGCGGCTGGCGCGTTCGTCCGAAGGCGGCCGGCCGGCGCCACAGATGAACCTGTTCGCGGGGGCGGAGGGCCGGGTGCTCGACGAGTTGCGGTCGCTCGAGGTGGATCGGCTGACGCCGATCGACGCCCTCAACGTGCTGGCGCGAATAACCGCACGATTGCGCAACGGCGGCGAGTAGTCGAGCCTGCTCGCCGCGTGTGGGACGGTTAATTGGGTGGTGCGGGAGAGTGAGGAGTAGGGCGGCGAGGGTTCTGCGCGTGAGCGCGCTCGTGCTCGCGATCGCGCTCGTGGTTGAGGCGGCGCAAGCGGCGGTTATCGACAGCGCGTCGGTCGAGCAGCACGCCAATGTCGTCGAGATCCATTTCGGAGTTCGCGGCCGCGGTCTCCGATGGCATTTGAGCGCCCATCAGCAGGAATTGCGGATCGACCTCGAAAATACGCGGTTCGAGCTGCCTTCGATCGAGGGGCGGGTGGCGCCGCCGGTCAAGCGGATTGACGCGATCAACCTGGGCGGCGGCGACGCGCGGGTCGCCGTGGAAGTCAGCGGCAAGACGGACTATGTCCTGGCGCGGATTCCGGGGGAGCTTATCGTGCGGGTCGCGCCGACGGGGGAAGCGCCCGACCTGGCGGCACCGCTTTTGGCGGAGGTCGAGCGCGCACGAAATCCTGCGCGAGCCGACGCTCCGCACGCCCGCGCCAGGAGTCAGGCGGAGCGCTCCGTCGCTGCGGTTCCGAGAATTGACGCGAGTGATTCCGGCCCGACTGCATCGGGCGGGCGGAGGGCAGAGCCGGATCATGTGCGGACTGCGGCGCTGACCCCGCCTCATCCGGCTGCGGGCGCTCCGATTGTCGTAATCGATCCGGGTCATGGGGGCCGCGACCCCGGAACCGAAGCGGCCGGCACCGTCGATGAAAAGGACGTCGCCTTGGAGATCGCGCGAAGTCTCGCGAGTGCGCTTAGGGCGCGCGGGTTTGACACCCTCTTGACGCGCGATGACGACACGTTTCTAAGCCTGGCGGAGCGAACGGCGATAGCGAATCACGCACGCGCCGACCTTTTCATTTCGATTCATCTGAATTCGAGCCCCGATCCGGAGACGTCGGGGATCGAGACCTACTACCTCAACAACACGACCGATCGGGCAACGATGCGGTTGGCGCGGATGGAGAACGAGGTTGCAGGCGGCTATAGCGCGCAAGGGCAAGCCGACTTAAACTACATTTTGACCGACTTGCGTCAGGGCTATAAGGCCAACGAATCGGCTTCTTTGGCGCGAATGATCGAGGCTGAAACCGCGGCGGAAATCTCTGATTCGCTGGGGCTTAGAGTGAACGAGCTAGGGGCAAAAAAAGGACCGTTCTACGTGCTGGTGGGCGCCGAAATGCCGGCCGTGCTGGTGGAATGCGGGTTTTTGTCCAATGCCGGTGAAACTCAAGAGCTGACCACGCCGCGCTATCAACAGGCGCTCGCCGACGGTATTACCGACGCCGTCGTCCACTACTTCAACGCCGACGCGGCGGTGGGAAACCTGTGAACGACATAACCCCGGCCGTAGCCGCGGGCGACGCGACCGCGAGGACGGTCACATTGGGCGACGATACGACCCTGCTGGCCGCGATGAAAAGCGGCAAACGGCCCGGAGCGGTTGCGCGAGAACATTTCGAGACGGCGCGGGAGCTGCTCTTCCAGCGGCATCTGGCGGGGGCCGGCGGACTGGAGATAGCGCGGGAGCTGACGGCGGCGGCCGATGCGTTGATGCGCGCGCTTTTTCGTTACGCCGACGATCAGCACGGACAGCGGTTCTCGCGGCTCAACCAACGGCTGACGGTGCTGGCGCGGGGTGGTTACGGGCGGCGCGAGCTCAATCCGTACTCGGATATCGACCTGCTCTTTTTGCACGACTACAAGCCGGGGCCGTATATCGAAATCGTGACGGAGGTCATCCTGCACGCGTTGTGGGATGCCGGGCTAATCGTCGGCTACTCGGTGCGCAACGTCAACGAATGTATCAGGATGGCGGCGGCGGACCTGAAGGAGAAGACCGCCATTCTCGATGCGCGCTTGGTGGAGGGCGACGAAAAGTTGTACGCGCAGTTCGAGAAGTCGCTGATATCCGAAGTGCTGAATCGGCATCAGCAGGCCTTTTTCCAGGCGAAGCTGGAAGAAAGCCGCGAACGCCATAAAAGCTACGGCGAATCGATCTACCTGCTCGAACCGCAAATCAAGGAAGGCGAAGGGGGATTGCGCGATCTGCACACGGCGCTCTGGCTGGCGAAGGTCAAGTACAAGGTCCATTCGCTCGAGGAGCTGGTGCAGAAGGCGGTGATCACAGAGGCCGAGCTGGCGGAGGTTATCGCGGCGCAGGATTTTATTTTCCGCGTGCGCAATTCGCTTCATTTCCTGAGCAAGCGCCACACCGATCAGCTCACGTTCGAATATCAGGAACTGATTGCACCGATGCTCGGCTTTGCCGATGGCGACGGGAGCGCCGCAAGCGCCAAGCTGATGCGCACTTACTACCAGCAGGCGAGCACGATCCTGCGCTTTTCGGAAGGGCTGATCGCGCGTGTAACGGAAGCGACGGCGCCGGGGCGTTTTTTGCGGCGCAGTCCGGCTCGGCAGATTCGTCCCGGCGTGGTGATCCAGCAGAATCTGCTCGGGCTGGCGTCACCAGACTTATTCAAGAATGCGCCGCTCAACCTTATTACGATCTTCGGCGACTGCCAGGCGCATGGCGTCGAGCTGTCGGGCAGCGCGTATCAGCTCGTGCGCGACAACCTGCACCTGATCGACGACGCGATGCGCAATGATCCGCGCACGGGGATGGCATTGATGGGGATCCTGAGTGCGCGCCAGCGCGTTGCGGAGACGCTCGAAGCGATGCATCGGGCGGGCGTGCTGGGCGCAATCATACCGGAGTTCGGGAATCTTTACGCGCGCGTGCTGCACGACCTTTACCATATATACACGGTCGATCGGCATTCGCTGGCCGCAATACGCGAACTGGAGCGCCTGCGCAATGGCGAGTTCAAGGATTCCAATCCACTGCTGACCGAGGTTGCGCGGGGATACGACGCGCTGCCGATGGTCTTCCTCGCGCTGCTTTTGCACGACATCGGCAAGGGCTTCGGCCATGACCATCATGAGCGCGGGGCGCTGCTGACGGCGCAGGTGTGCACGCGACTGGGGTTGGACGGCGAGGAAACCGACCTGGTGGTCTTCCTGGTACGCAACCACCTGATGATGTCGCAGGTGGCGCAAAAGGGCGATGTCGATGACACGCGCACGGTGGACGACTTCGCGCGCCAGGCCGGCTCGATCGATCGTCTGAAGGCGCTCTATTTGCTGACCTTCGCCGATATGCGCGCAGTCGCCCCCAACGTCTACAACAACTGGCGCGACATGCTGCTCAGCGAACTCTACATGAAGTCGCTCAAGGTGCTGGAGCAGGGCGACCGTGAGGCGGTCGATCCGGAGCGACGGTTGGCGCTGGTGAAGGCGGCGGTACGCGAGCGGCTGGCGGCGGCCAACGCTGCCACGGGCGAAATCGCCAAGTTTCTCGAGCTGATGCCCGACCGTTATTTCCTCACGGTGCCCGAGGGCGACATCGGAACCCATTTCGAGATGATGTGCGCGCTGGCAGAAGGCCCGCTGATCTGCCGCCATCGCCATTTTCCGGAACTCGAGTTCAGCGAATTCATCGTGGCGACCCGCGACCAGCCGGGACTGTTCTCGAAGATCGCGGGCGTGCTCACCGCCAACAATCTGAACATCCTGTCGGCACGCATCACGACACGTGACGACGGTATCGCGCTCGATGTTTTCCGCGTGTCGCATATGATGGGTCTCGCGATGGAGGAGGACCGGTGGCTGCGCGTCGAACGCGATCTGGAGCGTGTGCTCAATGGCGAACAGGACATCGTGCAGCTCGTCGCGGCGGCGCAGCGGGGACGTTTGGGCGGCCGCAAGTTCGTTCGGCGCGTGCCGACCGAGGTGACGGTTGACAATCGCAGCTCGGAGCAGTTCACGGTGGCGGATGTGTTCACCCAGGATCGGGTGGGCCTGCTCTTCGCGATCACGCATACGCTGTTCGAACTCGGCCTGGTGATCCATCTGGCGCGCATCTCGACGAATGCCGACCAGGCGTTGGACGTGTTCTATGTGAGCGATCGCGATGGGCGGAAAATCACGGACCTCGAGCGGATGCGCGCTCTGCGCGCCGGGCTGATCGAGAGGCTCGAAGCCGGATCGGCGTAGAGGAAGGAAGCTTGGAGCTGGCGCAATCGCGGGCGCGGAGCGGGGCGGGGAGCGGGAATGCCACGAGCGCCCCATGGGACGATATGATCGACCGCCACCTCGCGCGCCTGGCGGTCGAGCGCGGCCTCAGCCGGAATTCCCTCGAAGCTTACGCGCGCGATCTGCGGGACTTCCACGATTTCTGCCGCTGCCATGCGGTCGCACCGGGGGCTATAGACGCGGCGGTCCTGACGGCGTGGCTCGAGAGGCTCGCGGCGCGCGGGCTCAAGGTAACCAGCCAGCGGCGCAGCCTGGCGGCGGTGCGCGGGCTCGTCCGCGAGTTGGCGGAGCGTGGTGTTCTTGCGAACGATCCGGCGGGCGCGCTCAAACTCAGGCCCCATCCGCGGGCGTTGCCGCGAACGCTGGGATACAGCGACCTCACTTCGCTGATCGCGGCCATTGACACCACCACGTTGCGCGGTCTGCGCGACCGGGCGATGATCGAGTTGGCTTACGGATGCGGCCTGCGCGTGTCGGAACTCGTCGGATTGCGGCTGCATCAGGTGGAACTCGAAGCGAAGGTGGTAATCGTCCTGGGGAAAGGTGGCAAGGAACGCCTCGTCCCGGTTGGGGGCGCTGCGCTCAAAGCGTTGCGCGCCTATCTTACAGCTCGCCGCAAGGCCTCGCACGATCAGATCTCGGCAGACGGCAGAATCCGGCGGTGTGCCGGAGCGACACCGGCCAAGCCGGATTCGGCGCTTTTCGTCAGCCGCTTCGGGCGCGCGATGACGCGCCAGGGATTTTTCAAGGCGCTCAAGGGATGGGCCGGCAACGATCCGCGGCTGGCATGGGTCAGCCCGCATACGTTGCGGCATTGCTTTGCGACCCATCTGCTGGAGGGCGGCGCCGATCTGCGCGCCGTGCAGGAGATGCTCGGCCACAGCGATATCTCGACGACACAAATTTACACGCACCTCTCGCGCAGCCATCTACGCAAGGTCCACCGCGAATTCCATCCACGCGCCAGACGCCGCCCGCCTGGCGGCGGCGAGACGGAAGGCTGAATTGCCGGACAACTCACGATTCATCGCAACGCTTTTGACCTGGGCGGTTCCCACCATCTTCGCCATCATCGTGCATGAGGTAATGCATGGCGTAACCGCGCGCGCCTTTGGCGACGACACCGCCGCCCGCGCCGGTCGGCTGACGCTCAACCCCATCTCGCACATCGATCCCGTGGGGACGATTCTGCTTCCGGGACTGTTGATCTTTTTGGGGCTGCCGGTGTTCGGGTACGCGAAACCGGTGCCGGTCAACTTCGGGCGGCTGAACCCGCTCCGCGCGGGGATGGTCGCGGTTGCCGCCGCGGGTCCGCTTACCAATTTTGCGCTTGCCGCGGCCAGTGCGTTCGCACTGCGATGGTTGATTCACAGCCCCGACGTGGCCGCGATGGAGTTGGCGCCGGCGGCCGCGGGGATGCTCGAAGCGTCGGTTTGGGTCAATGTGATGCTGGCGGTGTTTAATCTGCTGCCGCTCTTGCCGCTCGACGGTGGACGCGTCGTAGCGGGGCTTCTTCCGCGACCGCTTGCGTGGCGCTACTCCAAACTCGAACGCTATGGATTTATTATCCTGTTCCTGCTCCTTTATATGGGCTGGGTCGGCCCTCTCATATACCCTGTCATCAGGACGATTGCGGGGATCTTGCTGTGATAAACCGGGACGCGGAAATGCAAATCACGAGAATCGAGGCCGACGGGATGCCGCGCTTTCATCTACCGGTTTACGAGGGCCCGCTCGACCTTTTGCTCCATCTGGTCAAACGCGCGGAGGTTGATCCTCGCGACGTAACCACCAGCATCATCACCGAGCAGTACCTCGAGTACCTCAACCTGATGGAGCAGCTGAATCTTGACATCGC
>JASHZA010000174.1 GCA_030042765.1 Candidatus Binataceae bacterium
CAAGAAAGCGTATACGGCGGCGCGAACGAGGGCCGATACGAAGGCCTTCGCGGATCGTCTGAAGAGCATGGGGCGGTCGATTTCGGACCTGGGAGAACCCAATCTGCTGGCCATACAGGGTGGAGTGGCGGTATTAGCCGCAGATGGGAGTCCGCTAGGCGGGATCGGCGTCAGCGGTCTCGCGGCGGAAGAAGACGAAGCGATCGCCAAGATCGGCCTCGGCGTTATCGTTGGCCGCTAACCGCGAGGCGCAAATCCCGGAACGCTTCCGAGAAGGGAGTTTGAGATATGGCAAGCGGAGCCGATTTCTCCGGGAGGGTTGACGAGGCGTGGCTGGCGCAACATCGTGAGGAGATTATCGAGCCCGAGCTGCCGATAGTGGATCCGCATCATCATCTATGGAGTCGGCCCGGCAACGTTTACCTCTTTCCGGAGTTACTGGCCGATCTGTCGAGCGGCCACAATATTCGGGCGACCGTGTTCGAGGAATGCGGCTCGATGTACCGCGCCCACGGGCCGGAGGAACTTCGTTCGGTGGGCGAGACCGAGTTCGTCACGGGCGTGGCCGCAATGAGTGCGAGCGGCGGCTTTGGACCCGCACGGGCGTGCGCGGCAATGGTCGGGAACGTCAATCTGATGCTCGGAGCGCGCGTCGAGCCGATCCTCGAGGCACACATCGCCGCCAGCGGTGGCCGCTTTCATGCGATCCGCTTTTCGACAGCATGGGATGCGGATGATCGTGTGCATAAAACCGTGCCCCGTCCGGGCATGCTGATGGACGAGCGGTTCCGCGAAGGGTTCCAATATCTGGCCAGATTCGGTCTCGCTTTCGATGCCTGGGTTTACCATCCGCAGTTGGCAGAGGTCGGCGCGTTAGCCGCGGCTTTCCCGCAGACGCCGATTGTGCTGAACCATTTTGGCAGCCCGATTCTGGGGGGCCCCAATGCGTCGCGCACGGCGGAGGTGTTTGCCGAATGGCGAAACGGCATGACAGCGCTTGCTTCGCACGACAACGTCCATGTGAAGTTGGGTGCGCTTCCGGTGCGGCGCGCAGCGTCACGCCAGGGCGGCGCTGCACCGCTCTCCTCGGAGGAGATCGCGGCGGCCTGGCGGCCCTTCTTCGAGGTGTGCGTCGAACAATTTGGTGCCCGGCGCTGCATGTTCGAGAGCAATTTCCCGGTGCAGAGGCGCTGGTGCAGTTACGCGGTCCTGTGGAACGCCTGCAAACGTCTCGCGGCGGTGGCCTCGGCTGATGAGAAGTTAGCACTGTTCAGCGGGACGGCGGCCCGAGCATACCGTCTTCCCGCGGGTTTGGTCTGACTGCAGCGGTGCCGGCGTAGCCCTTGGAGACGCGTTGAAGCCGATGGTATAGAAAGCGAGGTTCGCGCGGACGCCCGAGCGGGCGTTTGCGCACGTAGGAACGAGCGGTTACGAAAAATTTAAGTTCAAGGCGGACGAAGAAGAGCAAAATGGCGAATTCTGTAGAGCAGGCACCGGCAGCTCAAAAGGCGCCGGAGGCTCAGACTGGGCGAATCGAGAACTTTGACGCGATCGTTATTGGCGCCGGAGTGTCCGGACTTTATCAACTGTACCGACTGCGGGAGGCAGGGCTATCGGTCCGGTGCGTCGAAGATGGCACCGGCGTGGGTGGTACGTGGTATTGGAACCGCTATCCGGGTTGCCGTTTCGACTCGGAGAGCGAAACCTACGGCTATACGTTTTCGAAGGAACTCCAACAGGAATGGAACTGGAAGGAGCACTATTCCGGTCAGCCGGAGAACGAACGCTACCTCAATTTCGTCGCGGACAAGTTTAACCTGCGCAAGGATATTCAATTCAACTCTCGGGTTACCTCGGCAGTCTACGACGAGCACGCGAACCGCTGGGAGATCCAGTTGGAGAGTGGTCAGCGCATGCGCGCGCAGTTTCTGATCGCGGCAGTCGGAATCCTGTCTGCGCGGTACGTACCCCCGTTTGAGGG
Source organism: Candidatus Binataceae bacterium (assembly GCA_030042765.1). GTDB lineage: Bacteria > Desulfobacterota > Binatia > Binatales > Binataceae > JASHZA01. Next base: position 1,982 of record JASHZA010000174.1, read on the forward strand.
GATCGACAGCTTCAAGGGCGAATCGTATCACACCTCGAGATGGCCGAAGGAGAAGGTGAACTTCGCAGGCAAGCGCGTCGCGGTGATCGGCACCGGCGCGACGGCGGTCCAGCTGATCCCGATAATTGCGAAGGAAGTCGGGCATCTCACGGTCTTCCAGCGCACGCCGAATTACTGTGCGCCGTTGCGGAATTCGCTGGTTAGTGAGGAGACGCAACGCCGGTTCAAGGCCAGCTATGACGAAATTCACAAGAAGTGTCTCGAAACCCCTGCCGGCTTTCCCTACGACTTCGACCGCCGGAAAACCACGGAGGTACCAAGAGAAGAGCGCCTGAAGCTGTACGAGGAGTTATGGGCATTGCCCGGGTTCAAGAAATGGCTGGGCAATTTCCGCGACATCATGACGGACCGGGTAGCCAACGAGGACTTCGCGGAGTTCGTGCGCAACAAGATCCGCGCTCGGGTCAAAGATCCGGTAGTTGCGGAAAGGCTGGTGCCGAAGGACCATCCCTTCGGTTCCAAGCGTATCCCCCTGGAGACCGAGTATTACGAGGCTTATAACCGGGATAATGTGCTGCTGGTTGATATACGCGAGACCCCGATCGAGCGGATCACACCCAAGGGAATCAAGACCAGCGACAAGGAATATGAATTCGACGTCATTATCTACGCGACCGGGTTCGATGCCATAACCGGGGCGGTGACCCGGATCGATATCCGCGGCCAGGGCGGCCAGTCGATCAAGGAAAAATGGGCGAACGGGCCGCGCACATTTTTGGGCCTTCAGACCTCGGGTTTCCCGAATTTCTTCATTGCGACGAATAC
>JASHZA010000011.1 GCA_030042765.1 Candidatus Binataceae bacterium
CCGCGCCAAGGGAGCGTCTGCGCCCGCCCCCAGCGGCAGCCGCAGTGCGCGTTCCTTGCGCAAGGCACACGCCTAACCGGCGTCGCGCGAAGATTAATCCACAGGCTCGGCCTGTTGTTGTTGAAAGGGCGGCCCCCACTGGCCGCCTTTTCGCGCATCTGCGTGCCACGGACCCGCCTCTTCCCTTGTCGCCGGACTTGCCGAAACCGCCGCCACAGGTGTAACAGCAAGATCGCAATCGGACTCCTCTTGACGGTCCGGTTCATTCGAAGTCCTGCTTGAGGTGCGCAGATGAGTTCAGAGGAACTGCTGATCGACGCCGACGGCCATATCCTCGAGCCGCCTGACCTCTGGGATCGTTATCTCGAACCGAACTATCGCGACCGCGCCTTGCGCATCAGGGTCGGCGACGACGGCTTCGAATTCCTCGAAATCGACGGGAAACGCGCGCAACTCACCAGCGCCACGCTGCTCCATTCGCTGGGCGGGATGAAGATGCTGCGTGAGATGGGCTCCAAGGTCGAAGATTTCAACGCGTCGCGCCGCGATGCCCTCGGCAAGACCCGCGAGCAAACGCATGGGATCTTCGATAGCCTCGGCACTGGCCGCCCGCAGGACACCTACCTCGCCGGATGCGCCCCCGGCGCGATGGATATGCGGGAGCGCATCGACATCCTCGACCGCGAGGCGATGGCCAAGGCGGTGATTTACCCAACGCTGGGATTACTGTGGGAGGCGGAGCTGTTCGATCCCGAACTGTCGAGCGCGTATTGCCGGGCCTACAACCGCTGGATAACCGACTTTTGCGGGGATTCCCGCGGCCGCCTCGTTCCGATCGCTCATATCTCGCTCGGCGATCCCGCCGAGGCCGCGCGCGAACTCGAGCGCGCAGTGAAGGCCGGGTGCCGCGGCGCTTTCGTTTGCCCCTTCACGATCACCCGCAAGCCCCACGGCCATCCCGACCATGACCGCGTGTTCGCAGTCGCGCAAGACCTCGACGTCCCAATCGCGATTCATCCGACCCTCGAACCGGCCGTCTGGTCGGTGCATCAGCGCTTTGATGGGATGGGGTGGGCGGACTGGTACTTCGATCTGTTTGCGGCGCAGGGGGTGCCCCAGGCCTTCGCCACTTTCTTCCAGTACGGAGTCTTCGATCGCTTTCCCAGGTTGCGTGTGGTGGTGCTCGAGTCCGGTGCGGGCTGGATCGGCTATTGGCTTGACCGCGGCGACGCGATCTACCGGCGTACGACCCTGGGCGGCACGGTGCAGCTCAAGGAGAAGCCGTCCTATTACTTCAAGCGCCAATGCTATATTTCGGCCGACCCCGACGAGCGTTCGATCGCCGCGTTGACCCGGCTGGTCGGTGAGGATCGCTTCTTCTGGGCGAGTGACTATCCCCATCCGGACCATCCGGGCGATTACTTGGCTGAATTGCGCGGAATGGTCGAGGGGATGACGGCCACAGCGCGGCGCGGAGTATTGGGCGAAAACGTTGCGCGCGCGTTCAACCTGGTCTGACACGCGCGCCGGCGCGCCTTACGCGACCCGGCGCATCAGCTCCAGGATATCGTAGCCCGTGATCGATCGGCTTTTCTCCGACCAATCCTTTAGTTCCACCTGATCGACCATCCCGGCCTGTGCGCCCTTTGCCAGGTCCATCAGCGCAATTTTGATCGTCGCCTCGTCAATCATCTCGCCGGTTTTCGGATCCGCCATCGAGCCGCCGCCCTTCTCATGATAGAGCCGAATCACGCGACGCGCCTCCTCGACCTGCTCCTTGCTCGGCGTGTAGCATTCATTGCAGATTGGCGCCTGCTGGGGATGAATCACCCAGGTCCCGTCCATCCCGAGGTTGGCGGCCCCGACGTTCTTCTCGCGCAGTCCACGCTGCAGTTCCGCCACTCGCTCCGGCGAATCCTCCCTGCGCCATAGCCGCAGGTAGACGTTGTCCACCGCATGGAGGCCGGCCGCCTTCGCCGCGACCACCGTAGCCTGCTTCGCATAATGGAAGTTCTCGTTTTGCCGCTCGACGATTTCCCGCACCCCGATATTGGCGGCGAAGTCGGCAATCCCGAAGATCAGTCCGCACATTCGGTCGGACGCGGTCGCTATCTCATAAGCTTTGATCAACGAATGGGGCGTTTCGATCAGCGATTCGATCTGAATCGGGTACTTCCATCCGGCGCGTTTTTCGAGGTCGTCGAGCAGCTTGGACACCTCGCGAATCTCCTCCGGCCCCCGCGTTTTCGGTAGCACGATCCCGTGGAAGCGGTTCGGCGCGCCCATCACGATCGCTTCCATGTCGCCCTTGAAGAACGGAGAATGGATATTGTTTGGACGGATGGTAACGACCTTTTTGCCGAAATCGAGTGTATTGAGCGCCTCCACCATCACCTTGCGGCTCTTCTCGCCCTTGAACTCGTAGGGGCACGCATCCTCGAAGTCGGCCATCACATGGTCCACCGGGCATTTGACCGGGTCGGCGGCATTCTGATGGAGCTTCAGGTTGTGACCCGGGTAGGTCATCTCGGTGCGCGGGATTACAAAGCGAGTACCTTTGTCTAAAACAAACATTGGTTGAAATTTCTCCGAAATCGGGTATGGGCCGCGCAGGCTTCCTGCGACTCTATTTGCTTCGAGCCTCCCGGTCAAAACTGCCGGTATCGTTTACGTGATTTCCAAACACGCGTCAACCGCGTCTGTAGTAAGCGTAGTGCTGCAGTTAGTAAGTAAGGCTGTTGTCAAAGCACGCTAAAACCGGTACCTATTGGCTGTTTCACCACCCGCCGGGTCATCGAGACGGCTGAACAAAAGGGAACTAATGAAGGCTATAGTTTTCGAGCAGAACGGAGGCTGCGAGGTTCTTCGGTATTGCGATACGCCGGAGCCCGAGGCCGGTCCCAACGATGTCATCATCAAGGTCAAGGCCTCGGCCTGCAACTTCAACGATATCTGGGCGCGTCGCGGCTTGCCCGGGATGAAGATCATACTTCCGCACATCTCGGGTTCGGATGCGGCCGGGGTGGTGGTCGAGACCGGGAGCGAGGTGCGCAACGTCAAGGTGGGCGACGAAGTCGTGGTCCATTGCGGCATCGCCTGCCGCCAATGCGACTACTGCACCCGCGGCGAAGAATTCTTCTGCCAGCAATTCAAGATCTGGGGCTTCCAGACCGGCCCGCTCGACGGCGCTCACGGCGAGTATTGTAAGGTTCCCGCCGTCAACGTTCTGCCCAAACCGGTTAACCTGAGCTTCGAGGAGGCGGCCACCATGCCGCTCGTACTGGTCACCGTATGGCGGATGTTGGTGACGCGCGCGCGCATCCAGGCGGGAGATTTCGTTCTCGTATGGGGCGCGGCGGGCGGACTCGGCGTGATGGCCATTCAAGTCGCCAAGCTCTACAACGCCCACGCGATCGCGGTCGCCTCCAGCGATGACAAGCTCGATCTCTGCCGTGAACTCGGCGCCGATTTCGTCCTCCATCGCAAAAAGCACGACATCTTCCAGGAAGTGCGCAAGATTACCGGCGGGCGCCGCGCCGACATCGTCTTCGAGCATACCGGCGCCGAGACCTGGCCCATCTCGATGCAGTGCCTCAAGTGGGGCGGAACCATCGTGACCTGCGGCGCGACCTCCGGCTTCGATGCCCATCTCGATATCCGCCTGCTGTGGAACAAGCAGCAGAATTACCTGGGCTCCCATCTCGGCAACAAGGGCGAGCTGATGGACGCGATGCGCTTCGTCGAGAGCGGGCACATCAAGCCGGTTGTGGGCGAAACGATTCCGCTCAAGGATCTCGCGCGCGCCCAGCATCTGATGGAAACGAGCACAATCGCCGGCAAGATCGCGATCGTGCCGCCGGCCGCATAGCCGCGCGTCGCGCGCGGCCGATCGGTTCCGCTGCAACGGGATGCTGGGATAACGCGTAACATAGGCTGAGTTCCGTTCCACGCGCGCGCGCCTGTGACTTGATTCGCGCTCTCCACTACAATCCGCCTCGACGATGGCTTCTTCCCTCAACGCGCTCAGAGACGAATTACGCCGCTCGGTCGAGGGCGAGGTCCGCTTCGACGGCGCATCGCTCGCGCTGTATTCGACCGACGCCTCGAATTATCGCCGCCTCCCGCTGGGCGTTGTGATTCCCCGCCACGAAGCCGACGTCGTCCGGGCGCTCGCTATCGCGCGCGAGAACGCGATTCCGTTGCTGCCGCGCGGAGGCGGGACGGCACTGGCGGGTCAGACCACCAATACCGCGCTGGTTCTGGATTTCTCGAAATA
>JASHZA010000175.1 GCA_030042765.1 Candidatus Binataceae bacterium
CCTTGCCTTCGAGCGTCCGCTTCATCGTGGTTCCCAGTTCCGCCGGGCTCATTGCAACGGCGATCCCAGCCGATTTGAGTGCGGCGATTTTGTCGGCGGCAGTGCCACGTCCGCCGGAGATGATGGCGCCGGCGTGGCCCATGCGGCGCCCTTTGGGAGCGGTTTGGCCGGCGATGAATGCGACGACCGGCTTTTTCATGTTCTGCCGGATAAACTGGGCGGCTTCTTCCTCGGCGGCGCCGCCGATTTCGCCGATCATGATGACGGCGCGCGTGCCGGTGTCCTCGTTGAACATCCGCAGCACGTCGATATGGCCGGTACCGATGATCGGGTCGCCGCCTATGCCGACGCAACTCGACTGTCCGAGGCCTAGCTGGGTCAACTGGTAGACCGCTTCATAGGTGAGCGTGCCCGAGCGCGAGACGACGCCGATATCGCCCGGCTTGTGGATATATCCGGGCATGATTCCGATCTTGCATTCGCCTGGAGTGATCACGCCAGGGCAGTTGGGGCCAATCAGGCGGCTGCGAGTTCCGCGCATGTAGCGCTTGACCTTGACCATATCGAGGACGGGCACGCCCTCGGTGATGCAAATGACGAGCTCGATGCCGGCGGCGACCGCCTCGAGGATGGCATCGGCGGCAAATGGCGGCGGCACGTAGATGACGGTCGCGTTGGCGCCGGTGCCTTTGCGCGCCTGCTCGACCGTGTCGAAGATGGGAATGCCTTCGAAGTCGGTGCCGCCCTTGCCGGGCACGACCCCGCCGACCATCTGGGTGCCGTATTCCTTGCAGGCGCGGGTGTGAATCTGACCCGTGGCGCCGGTGATGCCCTGGGTGAGAACGCGGGTGTTCTTGTTTACGAGGATGCTCATCGTTTCCTTGTTCGGATTGATCAGGCGCGCTGGCTGATCGCATCGACTACGCGGCGGGCTGCGTCGGCCATGTCGCTCGCGGCGATCACCTTGATGCCGGAGTCCTTGAGAATCTGCTTGCCCTTGTCGACGTTGGTGCCTTCCATCCGGACCACCAGCGGGACGCTCAGTTTGACCTCGCGGGCGGCGTCAACGACGCCCTGGGCGAGCACGTCGCAGAGCATAATGCCACCGAAGATGTTGACCAGAACCGCCTTGACCCGCTCGTCGGCGAGCAGAATCCGAAAAGCCGCAGCGACCTTCTGGGAATTCGCGCCACCGCCGACATCGAGGAAATTGGCCGGCTCGGCGCCGTAATACTTGACGATGTCCATCGTCGCCATCGCGAGTCCCGCGCCGTTCACCATGCAGCCGATATTGCCGTCGAGATGTACGTAGCTGAGGTCAAATTTGGAGGCCTCAATCTCGGCGGGATCTTCCTCGTTGGGATCGCGCAACTCGCGGATATCGGGATGGCGGAAAAGTCCGTTGTCGTCGAACGACATCTTGGCGTCAAGGCAAATGACGCTGCCGTCCTTGGTCACGACCAGGGGATTGATTTCGAGCAGCGAGGCATCGGTTTCGTTGAAGGCGCGATAGAGCGAGGCGAGCAGCAAGCCGAACTGGTTGACCTGCTTGTCGCGCAATCCGAGCGCGAAGGCGATTTTGCGCGACTGGAAGCCGCCGAGCCCGATCACGGGATCAATCGGTTCAGTGATGATCTTTTCGGGGGTTTTGGCGGCGACCTCCTCGATATCCATCCCGCCCTCGGTGCTGGCGATCACGGCGATGCTTTCCGCCTTGCGATCCACCAATAACGCAAGGTAGAGCTCGCGCGCGACCTCGCTCGCCTGTTCGACGTAAACCCGGCGCACGACGCGGCCCTCGGGTCCGGTCTGATGGGTCACGAGCGGCTTACCGAGTAGTTTGGCGGCAAAATCGCGGGCCTCGGCGGCGCTGTTGACCAGCTTGACGCCGCCGGCTTTGCCGCGTCCGCCCGCATGGATTTGCGCCTTGACGACGGCGCGAGGCAGCCCCAGCGCGTCGAAGGCCTTGGCGGCCTCCTCCGGAGTCGATGCCGGCTGTCCCTTGGGAACCGGTGTGCCGAAGCGCCCCAGTACCTGCTTGGCCTGAAATTCGTGGATATTCATGCCCTACCCTTGCATCCCCTTGGCTCGAAGCGGAAGTCCGCCGCGCGGCTAGGCGCCGAGCACCTTGTCCATCGCCTCGACCAGTTCACGCACATGCGCGACGGAGGATTCGAAAGCCTTCTTTTCCGCCGCCGTGAGCTCGATCTCGATCACCTTTTCGACGCCGCCGCCGCCGACGACGACCGGGACGCCGGCATAAAGTCCCCTGACGCCGTACTCACCCTCGAGGTAAGCGGCGGCCGGCAGCACTTCCTTCTTGTCGAGCATGAACGCCTCGACCATCCGGTAGACCGCGGTGCCCGCGGCGTAATACGAGGAAGTTTTCATGAGGTTGACGATTTCGCCGCCGCCGTTACGGGTGCGGGTCTCGATCTCGTCGAGCCGCCTGGCGCTGATGACGCGCTCGATCGGAACGCCGCCGCAGGTGGTGTAGCTGCGCACGGGCACCATGTCGTCGCCGTGCCCGCCGAGCACCATCGCGTTGACGCTGTCGACCGACACGCCGAGTTCGGCCGCGAGGAAGGTGCGGTAGCGGGCCGAGTCGAGCACGCCGGCCTGCCCGACCACGCAATTCTTGGGGAAGCCGGTCACGCGCTTGATTTGGGTGACCATCGCGTCGAGCGGATTGGTCACGACGATCACAAAGGCGTTGGGGGCGACTTCCTTGACCGCGCGGCCGACGTCGTTCATGACGGCGGCATTGATTTTGAGCAGATCGTCACGGCTCATCCCGGGCTTGCGTGGCGACCCCGAGGTGACGACGCAGCAGTCGGCGCCCTCGATATCCCGGATATTGATCGAACCGGTGACGCTGGCGTCGATGCCGAGGACAGGCGCCGATTCGAACATATCGAGCGCCTTGCCCTGAGGAAGGCCGTCGATGATGTCGTAGAGGACGATGTCGCCCAGGCGATTCAGGAGGCAGAGGTGGGCGCAAGTTGCGCCGACGTTGCCGGCGCCGATAAAAGCTATTTTCTTTCTCTTTGCCACGGCTGGTATCGCAGTTCTCGCGTGTAAATTTTCCGTGAGCGTAACTTATATCTAGACATTTTGGAATTCCGACGGCTTAATACGGAAGCGGGTTCCCATCGCTACGGCAGCGCGAGCATTCCGCGGTTGAGACTAAATAGCAGCCTGCCGCCCGCTAGTGAAGCGCGGCGGCGTCCCAATTCGAGAGCCGTTTTGCGGAAGTCACCGGAGGTTCAGCGCATCGGATAGAAGCCGCCGCCGGGAGTCGCGCTCGAGCCTCGCGGCGGAGTCAGCATCGGACTGGTCGAGGGGATCGGGCCAGTGGTGTTAGGCGGCACGACTATCCTGCCCGGCACGAGCGGCATCATGCCATTGGCACTCGTCGTTACGTGCGGACCGGGTGGACATCCGGGGCGGATCGGTGGGGCGGGGGTAAGGAGATCCGAGGATGGGACCCACGGAGGAGTATCACTGAGGAATGCCGAAGCGGCCGAGTAGTTGTTCTCGCGGACGGGGGCCATCGTCGCGCATCCGCAGAGGTTGATCGTCAATAGACAGAAGGCGAGCGCGGCGCGGATCGAGCGGGGTTTTGTGGCCCCTGCGGCGTCGTGATAGTGAACGCTCGATCCAACTTTCACAACGGGAGGGCGAGCCATGGCGGACCTTGAAGCGCGCGTCAAAGAACTTGAAGGCAAGGTGCAGGAACTAACCGATCGCGAGGCGATTCGGGATCTACGTTACCGTTACCATGAATACGTCAACGAGGGCAGGTTCAAGGATATCCCCGACCTGTTCACCGAAGACGGCGTGCTCGACTTCGCCCATCTGGGCAAGGCGACGGGGCGGACGGAGCTATTGAAGTTTTTTGGGGCGCTCAACGCACCGGCGTCGGAGGCGGAGAAGAATCGCCCGCGGATCACATGGGTGAAGCAATTCATCCACAACCACGTGATCCATCTGCACGGCGACAAGGGGCACGGATTTTCGTATCTTGAGGCCAAGCCGATCTATAACAACGAGGCATTCCTGGTCGCCGCGCGCTACGACGACGAATACGTCAAGCGCAACGGGGAGTGGAAGTTTACGAAGATGAGCCTGGTGCCATACTTCATGGTGCCGTTCAGGGAGGGGTGGGCACAGAAGGACCGGATCAAGATGGGGACGCCTTGAGGAAAGAAAACGGCCGGCGGGGAATCCCGTCGGCCGCCATGAGCACCGTTCAGCGAGTCCTCGTTAGATATTCTCGACGATAGCTTTGCCGAACTCGGAGCACTTGAGCAACTTCGCGCCGGTCATCAGGCGCTCGAAGTCGTAGGTCACCGTCTTGTTGGCGATCGTGCGCTCGATTCCGCGAATGATTCCGTCGGCCACTTCCTGCCATCCCATGTGCTCGAACATCAGGACACCGGAGAGGATAACGGAACCGGGATTGACCTTGTCCTGGTTCGCGTACTTGGGCGCGGTGCCGTGAGTGGCCTCGAAAATCGCGTGGCCGGTTGTGTAATTGATGTTGGCGCCGGGGGCGATCCCGATTCCGCCGACCTGCGCCGCGAGCGCGTCTGAGAGATAGTCGCCGTTGAGGTTGGTGGTCG
>JASHZA010000176.1 GCA_030042765.1 Candidatus Binataceae bacterium
TGTTTTGCGACCTCCATGGACGCAAACTTACGATGCTAGACTGGCCGCGATGGCGCAGTATGCGAACGAAGTCCCCGGCCCAGCGCGTGTTCTAGTGATCTTTCCGGGCGCCCTGGGCGATCTTATATGCGCGCTCCCGGCCCTGCGCGTGATTGCCGCCCGAAATCCGGGCGGCAATCTGGAGTTGATGGCGCGGGCTGAATTGGCGCGGTTCGCCGTCGGGCGAATGGGTGTTGCCCGGGGTCATTCGATTGACGGCCGCGAGCTGAGCCATCTGTTTGGACCAGGCGGCGACAAATCCTCAGAGGCAAGCGCTTTTTTCGGCGCCTTCGAAAAGATTTACTCGTTTTTCGCCGCCGACGATGAACAATTCAAGCGCGCCCTTGCCGCGACGGCCGGCGGCGAGACCGTCTTCATAATGTTTCGCCCGCCCGGAACCGGACACGTCGCGCAATCCTATCTCGAAGCGCTCGACCCTGGTGGCGAGAAAGCGGTTCAGGGCGGCGCCGGCGAGCTCTGCCGCATCAAGGTGCTCCAGGAGGATATCCTGGCAGCGTCGCGGACGATTTCGCATCACGGGCTCACCATCGGAGGATTCCTGCTGATTTTTCCCGGCAGCGGCAGCCCGAAGAAAAACTGGCCGGCCGAGAATTTCGCCGCCCTGGCGCAGAAAGTAATTTCGCCAGTAAAGCCGGTGATCGTCCTGGGGCCGGTCGAGTCCAGGATCGAGGCGCTCTTCCGGACGGAATTCGTGACCCTGCGCGGCCTGGAACTGGGAGAAGTAGCCGGGCTCGCCCGCCTTGCGCTAGGTTTCGTTGGCAATGACTCCGGCGTGTCGCACCTCGCGGCCGCATCTGGCGCTCGTGGTGTAGTCCTGTTCGGCCCGACGGATCCCGACCGTTGGCGTCCCCTCGGCCACGTCGATATCGTACGGTGCGAAGGGCTCGATAAGCTGCCCGTCGAAGAGGTTGCGGCGAAGCTGCGGGCGAGCCTGACAATTGCCGTCCGCGGTGGTTAGATTAAAATAGACAGTAGAGGTGTGTTTGACTCGAAAAAAAGCGGAGGCTAGCTTCAAGAGGCTATTACGCGCCGTTTCGGAAGCCGCAAAAACCCACCGAAGGCGGCTGAACGTCCCGGCCGTGCTGCTTCCACCCGGGCAGCCTTTGGGCAAGCTAAAAATTATGTCGAGTATGTTCAAGACAACGGTTTTGCTGGCGGCTCTGACCGGCCTCATCATGGTAATCGGACAGCTGCTCGGTGGCCGAGGCGGACTTGAAATCGCGTTTTTCTTTGCGATCGCGATGAATTTCTTTAGTTATTGGTTCTCGGACAAGATGGTGTTGCGAGCGTACGGGGCGCAGCCGCTCGACCCTTCGAATGCGCCGGAACTGTATTCGATCGTGAGCGAATTGGCGCAGTCGGCACGAATTCCGACACCGCGCCTTTATCTTATCGACACCGATACGCCCAACGCTTTCGCCACCGGGCGCAATCCGCGGCACGCGGCGGTTGCCGTCACGCGCGGCATCATGCGGATTTGCAATCGCGAGGAGTTGAAGGGCGTGCTGGGCCATGAACTGTCGCACGTGCTCAACCGGGATATACTGGTGAGTTCGATCGCGGCGACTTTGGCCGGTGTAGTTATGATGCTCGGGACGTGGGCGCGATGGGCCGCGCTTTTCGGCGGCTTCGGCGGACGCGACGAGGATGAGCGCGGTGGCATGCTCGGCATACTCGTGATGGCGATACTGGCACCACTGGCGGCGACGATGATCCAGCTCGCGATTTCGCGCACCCGTGAATATCAGGCCGACGCGAGCGGCGCGAAGCTCACCCACAACCCGCTGTACCTTGCCAATGCTTTGCGCAAACTCGAGGCGGCCAACGAGCGGATGCCTCTGCCGGACGCTACACCGGCGACCGCCCACCTGTTTATCGTCAACCCGCTCAGCTCCGGACTCTTCGCTCGGCTCTTCTCGACTCATCCGCCGATCGAAGAGCGCATCCGGCGGCTCGAGCACATGAGTCAAACCGCATGAATCCCGAGGAAGAAGAAAAGCCTAAGGCCTTCAAAGTCGACGATCGGCGTCGCTTCTCGGCGGAAGGGGATCTAAAGCCCGAGTTCAGCGGCGCCGACCAGCCCAGTCAGCCGAGCCAGGGTCCGGAAGCCAAGGTGCCCCCGATCAGAGCGGGCGAACATGGTCCGATCCCACCGCCCGGCGAAGCCGCTGAAATCACCTTCGCCACTTTTATGGTCGGACTTTCGACGCAAGCGCTCTTCCATCTTGGGGAGATTGGCGATCCTCAGGGCGCAGCGCCGCAGACGGATCTAGCGGCGGCACAGCAATTGATCGACATTATCGGGATGCTCAAGGAAAAGACGCGCGGCAATCTCGACCACGACGAGCAGACCATGCTGGATGCGATCCTGTTTGAGCTCCGGATGAAATACGTCGAGCGAGCACGCCAGGCGCCGCGCTAGGCGGGAGCGGCAACCAAGGTCCGCAAAGGTTCAACGGGGAGCGGACCAGGATGATGAGGCACCGGATTCCGGTCAGAGAAGTCGCAGTGGCATTCGCGATCGCGGCCGCATTAGCGGCGCGCGGGTCGGCGGCCCCTGCCAGCGACCAATTCTGGATTGATCTCGGCGAACGAGTGCCCAAGGTCCAGAATCTGCCCGATTTTGTCGACGTCGCAGCCAGGCTTTCACCCGCCGTCGTCAATATCTCGACCGAGCAAAGGGGCCAACCTCACCGATTCGAAAGCGAGCCTCCTGAAGGCGCGCCGGGCCCTTCGACACAGCCGTTCGAAGACTACGGCGGTGAGAATTCGCGCAACCTCGGATCAGGCTTCGTGATCAACAGGAGCGGGTACATCCTGACCAACGACCATGTGATTGAGGACGCCCGCCAAATCATGGTCTCGCTCAAGGACGGCCATCAGTACCCCGCGAAGGTCGTCGGGCGCGACCCCAAAACCGACGTTGCGCTGATCAAAATCGACGCTCCCTATCCTTTGCCGGTGGCTCCGTTGGGAGACTCGGACGAACTGCGGGTGGGAGAATGGGTGATGGCGATCGGGAACCCGTTCGGCTTCGACCACACGGTAACGGCCGGGATAATCAGCGCCAAGGGACGGTTTATCCCCGGTAATTACGACGAGTTCATCCAGACGGACGCGTCAATCAACCCGGGCAATTCGGGCGGGCCCTTGATAGATCTGCACGGGGCCGTCGTCGGTGTGAACTCGGCGATATATACTCGTACTGGCTCGAATATGGGTATCGGTTTCGCGATTCCGGTCAACATAGTCAAGAGTGAGCTGCCACAGCTTCGCGACGGCAGCCGAGTGATGCGCGGGTGGATCGGGATCAGCATTCAGGACGTTCCACCCGAAATCGCGCTGAAAGACGGCCTCGACGAAAACCAGGGCGCGTTCATCGCAGGCGTCCTGGACAACAGTCCAGCCAAGGCCGCCGGACTCAAAGACGGCGATATCGTAGTCGAGTTCGACCATCATCAGATTGGTGAATCCCAGCAATTGCCGCTGCTAGTAGGCGACACGCGCGTCGGGCGCACGGTGACGATTAAGGTCATTCGAGATAGGCAGGCGCGCGAAATCCCCATTACCGTTGCTACCTCACGCGAAGAAGAAGTGGCAAGTACCGGGCAGGAAGGCGGCACCGCAATGACCGGAGCGCTGGTCTCCGAACTCAGCCCCGAACTCGTCCGCCAGCAGAAACTCAGCGGCGCTGGTGGGGTGGTGGTCTCATCGGTGACACCGGACAGCCCGGCGCAATCGGCGGGACTCAGGCCCGGCGACATCATCCTCGAGGTCAACCGCCATCGAGTCAGAAACGTCGATTCTTATCAGCGCGCATTAAAGGCGAAGGGGCACAGCGGGATTACTTTGTTGCTCGTGCAGCGTGACAAAGAGACGATTTTCGTACCAGTAAAGTAGTGTGTCGATGCTGAAATCGCGGAGATCTTGTGGAAACGGGGGCGGAGGGGCTGCAACCGCGTAATCGATGAAGCTCAAACGCGCGATAAAAATAGCGCTGTTCACGGTTTGCGTTATCGCTTTGTTCGCGATCCCGCCGGTAGTCTACGAATTCCTTTCATATTACGATTCGTTGGATCAGGAGCTGGTGGTCCGCTTTTCGGGCAAGCGGTGGACTATCCCCTCGCTGGTTTATTCCGATGCGACCACGATCTATCCCGGGCAAAAGCTGACTGATATCGGCCTTTTCGAGCGCCTTGCGCGGCTCAATTATCATCGTGCGGAGCCCGGTCAGATCACTGCGCGCGGGGAGTACAGTTACAATCAAAGGAGCAACCATCTCGTAATCTTCCTCCACAGCTTCCGCTACCCCTACGGGGATTTTCCCGGCGAGCTGATTGATATGAAGATCGGCCCGACCGGCACGATCCAGACGATCGAAGACGGCGTGACACGCAAGCCGGAATATTCGATTGAACTGGAGCCCGAAACCCTTGGGGCAATCTTCCAAGGCGATTGGGAGCAGCGCCGGCTGGTGCCGTTGGGCGATATACCGCCCGCTTTTATCGACGCCGTGCTCGCGGCCGAGGACCATCGCTTCTATGAACATCACGGGATCGACCTTGTGCGGATAGCGAAGGCGGCATGGATCGATCTCATCGCAGGGCATGTGGTGCAGGGTGGTTCGACGCTGACGCAGCAGTTGATGAAGAACTTCTTTCTCACCAGCCAGCGCGACTGGCATCGCAAGCTCAAAGAAGCGTTGATGGCGTATATCGCCGAGCGCCGCTATTCGAAGGACGAGATTCTGGAGAACTATCTCAACGATATCTACCTGGGGCAGCGGGGGCAGGAGGGAATTTATGGAGTTTGGGAGGCGTCGGAATTCTTCTTTTCCAAGGAGCCACGCGATCTAACGATTGCGGAGATGGCGACGATCGCTGGGATGATCCGTTCGCCCAACCATTTCAACCCCATCCGGCATAACGTGCAGGCGCGAACGCGCCGCAATGAAGTGCTTGCTTCGATGCTCCAGGACGGCTACATCAGCAAAGCCGCCTACGATCAGGCAGTTACGCAGCCGCTGCGCACGCGCGAACCCTACACTGAAAGTAACGACGCGCCCTACTTTGTCGATTATGTAAAGCACGAACTGGCCGAGCGCTATCCGCCGTCGGTGTTGACGGGCGAAGGTCTGAGGATTTTCACGACTCTCGACGTGCACATGGAGAAGCAGGCGGAACGTGCGATTGCGGAGAATCTCACTACACTCGAAGCCAAGCATCCGGCATTGCGGCGCAAGGAAAAAAGCCAACAGCTCGAATCCTGCCTGTTGGCGATCGAGCCGCAGACCGGAAAAATCCGGGCGATGGCGGGCGGTCGGGATTACCGTGAGAGCCAGTTCAACCGCATCACGCAGTCCAAGCGTCAGCCCGGCTCCGCATTCAAACCGATTACCTATCTGGCCGCGCTCCAGGAAACGCTCGATGGCGGTCCCGAGCGCTTTCTGCCGACCAGCTATATCGAGGATTCACCGTTCACATGGCAGTATGCGAACGACATGAGCTGGACGCCAAGGAACTACAAGAACCGATATTTTGGACGGGTCACGCTCGAGTTCGCCCTCGAGGAATCGCTAAACTCAGCGACATCGCGTCTGGCCGACACGATCGGGCTTGAACGGGTCCGCGAGATGGCGGCCAAACTCGGCTTCGGTGATTTGCCACCCTATCCGTCGATTGTGCTGGGCGGGATCGAGGTTTCGCCGATGCAGCTCGGGCGAATGTACGCGATCCTCGCGAACGAAGGGATGGAAGTGCCGCCTTACGCGGTTACGGCTGTCGTCGATCAACATGGTAACGTAATCGAGGGCCATGAGCTCAAGGCCGAAGAGGTACTATCTCCGGATCTTGCATACACGATCGATTTCATGCTCGAGCAGGTGATTAATCACGGTACTGGCGTGGGCGCGCGCAGGATGGGCTTTACGCGGCCGGCCGCGGGCAAAACCGGAACGACCAACGACTCGAAAGACGCCTGGTTCGTTGGTTTCACACCCAATCTGCTTTCCGTGGTCTGGACCGGATTCGACCAGAAAGAGGCGCTCGGCCTGACCGGCGCCGAAGCTTCCCTGCCTGCGTGGACGTCCTTCATGAAGGCTGCCACCGCCTCACGGCCCGAAACGAATTTCCCGATTCCGCCCGGTGTGGTCGAAGTGAAGGTTGATCCGCTGACGGGCTACCTGGCGGGCCCGTATTGTCCAGTTACGATCGAGGGAGTATTCCCGGCAAGCATGGCGCCGGTGCAAACCTGTCCTTTTCACACTTCGGCCACCGCCGCGTCGGGAGCCGCGGCTGGTCATAACGAGGCCACTGAAGAGGATACTGCGCCGGACGATTCGCCCAACGACTGATGAAACGCGCGGTGTCAACTCGAGCGGTAACGTGGATTGCGGGGGTGCTGTTAAGCCTCGCGCCTGCGAGCGACTCGTTGGCGTGGGCGCATCGGTATGTTGAGTTGGCGCAGAGTCCGCAGCCGCTGACGATTGCACAAATCTCAGAAGAAGATGTACCTGCGACCGGCGCGCCAGGTCCCGAAACTGGCGGCGACACCAGCCCAGATGGCGATTCACAGGCGGCCGGAGCCCCGGGTGCGCTAAGCGATTGGGAGCGGGTGCCCAACGACACCCCGGCATCACCTGCAGGGCAAACGCAGTCCACGCCGCCGGCCCCGGACACTGCCACTACCCCGTCGAGTGCGATGGAACAGGGCAGCACGGATTCTGTCGCCACAGCGGGGTCCTCGACGAGCCCGGTGGCTTCACCAGCAGGTTTCCCTGATAGCGTTGCGCCGCCGCCACCGGCTCTCGACGCAAGCACGATTACGACCACGCCAGATCCGAGTGAGGCCTCGCTTGACCACGAGATCCGAACCGCCGAGAGTCCCTCGCTTGCCGCCTCGATGCGTCTTACCGAAGATGCGCGCAGGCAGCTGGCCAGGGGCGAATCAGACGACGCGATTCGCACGCTTGGGCGTGCGGTGTCGATCGAGCCGGCCAATCCGTTCGAGTATTTCTATCTCGGCCGAAGTTACATGGCGAAGAAAAATTATCCGCAGGCGCTCACATTTTTTAAGCGGGCCGAGATCGGACTCGCCTCGCAGCCCGATTGGCAAGGCGCGGCGCTGAGTTACGAAGGGGCCTGTTATGAGGTTCTTGGTAAGACAGTTGACGCCGCAAAGGCATATCAACAAGCGCTGGCACAGGCGCCCAACAATCTGATGGCGCGGGTTGGGTATAGTCGACTCGCCTGCAGCATCGCACCGCCGCCCGCCCCCGGTGCGTCTTCGGCCCCATCCGCAGACCGGGCCGATGCGGGCCCGCCGGTAGAAGCTCCCGCCCCGCCTCCGCCGGGTCAGCCCTCGCCTCCGCCCGCTGCGCCTCCAGCCGAGTGAAACCGTGCTGATTCTGGGAATTGAATCTTCTTGCGACGACGCCGCAGCGGCAGTAATCGAGACCAATCGTCCCGGTCGCGCTGTGGTGCGTAGCAGTACTGTTGCAAATCAAGACGATATCCATCGCGCTTACGGCGGCATCGTGCCCGAACTCGCCTCGCGAAACCACGTTATTACGATCCAGCCGGTGATTGAGCGCGCGATGGAGTTGGCTGGATGCTCTCTGGGCGAGATTGACGGTATCGCGGTGACGCGGGGACCCGGACTCGTCGGCTCGCTGCTGGTCGGCCTGATGTACGCCAAAGGGCTCGCGCAGGCATCGGGCCTGCCAGTCGTCGGCGTCAATCATCTCGAAGGCCATCTGCTCGCCCCGATGATCGAACACGAACTGACGATACCGTACCTCGCGCTGGTGGTCTCCGGCGGCCATACGGCGCTATTCGTAGTGGAGGACTTCGGCCGCTATCGCAAGCTCGGTTCGACTCGCGACGATGCCGCGGGCGAGGCCTTCGACAAGGTCGCGAAGCTGATGGGCCTGGGCTATCCCGGAGGAAAGATAATTGACGACCTGGCGCGACGCGGAAATCGAAAGCGGGTCAAATTTCCGCAGGCGCGGATCAAGTCGGCGCCTCTTGATTTCAGTTTCAGCGGAATTAAGACGGCCGTGGCCCTCTTTCTTGCGAACGGGACCGACGGCGCGACAGCGGCGGAAGACCTTGCAGCGAGTTTCCAGGAGGCGGTCGTCGAGATGCTCGTGCGACCGACGATCGCCGCGGCGCGCGAACTCGACGCCCGTACGATTATTCTGACCGGCGGGGTCGCCGCGAACTCGCGGCTGCGCGCGCGGTTGGCCGAAGCCGCCGAAGCCGATGGTCGCCGCTTGGTCGCGCCTTCTTTCAAGTATTGCACGGACAATGCTGCCATGATCGCGCTGGCGGGCAGCTATCGGCTTCTGCGAGGCGATCATGATCCGCTGTCAATCGACGCCGAAGCCAACCTTCCATTGTGAGTTCGTCGCCTCTTAGCCCTGCGCGAACGCTCGCTTCCATGTCGGTGCGGCCGCGCAAATCCCGTGGCCAGAACTTCCTAGTCCAGGCGGCTGTCGCCGCCCGTATCGTAGGGGCGCTCGAGATTCAGCCCGGCGATACGGTGGTAGAGATCGGACCGGGGCTCGGTATTTTGAGTGAACTGCTGGCGGTCAAACCGCTGCGCCGCCTTTGCCTGGTCGAGATGGATCCGTTACTCGCGGCGCGGTTGGCGGAACATTTCAGCGGTGATTTGCGAGCCGAGGTTATCAACGGCGACTTTCTCGCGACCGATCTATCCGAGCTCGCGGCGGCATCGCCGGTGCGTGTGATCGGCAACCTGCCGTTCAATATAGCGGGCGCGATCCTCGCGCGGCTTTGCGAATCCCACAAGATGATTACGCGGATGGTCCTGATGTTTCAGCGGGAGGTGGCGGAGCGGATTCGCGCTCACGCCGGAAGCCGCGCCTACGGTCCCCTGAGCGTATTCACGGCCCTCTACTGGCTCGTACAAAGCCATTTCCGCGTGGCGGCCGGCAGCTTTCATCCAAGGCCCGAAGTCGATGCCGAAGTGCTGGTACTGGTCCCGCGACCTGCCTTTGCTTTCGCGCCTGAGGAGGAAAGGAGAGTGCTGGCGACGGTACGCGCCGCGTTTTCAGCCCCGCGCAAGATGGTCCGCAATTCACTGGCCGGCGGGCTCGGACTGGACGCGCTGGCAGCCGAAGGGGCGCTCAAGCGCGCCGCGATCGATCCCGCCGCCCGTCCCGGCACGCTCGTGACCGCTGATTTTGTGCGGCTGGCGCGCGCTCTCGGTCCGCTTGCCGGAACGGAGTCCACACGCAATGCCTGAACTGCCGGAAGTCGAATCCTTGCGGCGGATCCTCGCGAAGTCGGCGGCGGGGCGCAGGATGGTGAGCGCAACCATCAGAGATGGCCGCTTGCGCCGTGCGGTTTCCAACGATTTGCCTGCGACGGTAGCCGGACGGGCAATCCAGCGCGTCGGGCGGCGCGCGAAGTACCTGCTGATCGAACTGAGCGGCGGACAGGTGATGATAGTGCATTTGGGGATGAGCGGCAGCCTGACCCATCGGCGGGACGGCTTCGATCCCGGCGCACTCGATCCCCGCCACGACCATGTGGAATTCGTGCTCGACGATGGCAGCCGCCTCGTCTACAATGATCCGCGCCGCTTTGGCCTGATGAAGGTCGTAGCCCGCGGCAATCTCGATTCAACCGAGGAATTGAAAGGACTTGGGCCGGAGCCGCTCGACAACGATTTCAACCCCGGCTATCTCTGGCAGATCACGCGCGGACGCACTGCAGCAATCAAGAACGTCCTGATGGATCAGGAGGTGGTCGCTGGAGTCGGGAATATATACGCTTCGGAGATTCTTTTTCGCGCGCAGGTCAGACCGACACGGCCGGCCAGGAAGGTCACGCGAGATGAGTTGTCGCGCATCGTCGAGCATACCGTGCAGGTACTCCGCGAAGCGATCGGTCGGCGTGGTACTACATTTCGCAGTTACCGCGATTCGCGAGGCCAGCCCGGCCGCTTCGCCGAACGGCTGCGGGTTTACGACCGTACTGGCAAACCATGCCTGGTTTGCGGCACAGCGATTCGCAGCGTCGTCCTCGCCCAGCGCTCGAGTTTCTTTTGCCCGCGTTGCCAGAAGTAAGTATGGGACGCCCCGGCTGGATGGCGCGACGGACACCCGGCGCGTAAGCTTGATGGCGTGGCCGAGCTCACGATCCGCACGCCGGCGCGTATCGCGATCTGCGATATCACCGTCGAAGTTAACCATGCGCTCGCGCAGATTGGCGCGCGAGACGGGATTTGCAACCTCTTCGTGCCGCATACGACGGCCGCGGTTATCGTATCGGAGAACTGGGACCCAGACGTTACCGCCGACCTGCTGGCGCATCTCGAACGAGTCGTGCCACGCGACGGCGGCTTCAAGCATTCGGAGGGAAATTCCCAGGCACACATCCTGTCGGTGATGCTCGGCGCGTCGATCGTTATCCCGGTGAGCGGTGGGAAACTTGCACTGGGGCGATGGCAGGGCGTGATGCTGGTTGAATTCGACGGCCCGCGTGAGCGCACAGTGAGGGTGAGCGTGGTGGGGGAAGGTTGAGGGGTTGATGGACATACCGCGGGGGATTGCGGCGCTGTTCTGCTTTGTCCTGGGCGCGAGCTCAGGGAGCTTCGTCAACGTGGTGGCGTATCGCCTGCCGCGCGAAATTTCGATCGCCGCGCCACGATCGTTCTGTCCTCGGTGCAACCGCCCGATCCCGGCTTGGGCGAACATTCCGATAGTCGCGTACATCGGTTTGCGTGGGAGATGCCTCATGTGCGGCGGCGCCATCCCCTTCCGCTACTTCCTGACCGAACTCGCATTGGCCAGCGCCGCCGCCTATCTCTATCTCAGCTTTCCGCTTGGGGACGCCATTGCCCGTTTCGCGCTTTGCGCCGGGCTCTTCGCGGTGGCACTGATTGATTACGATTGGAGGGTAATTCCGAACATAATAACCTTTCCTGGAATTCCGATCGGGTTCGTTGCCGCATGGCTGCTGGTGCCAGAGGTTGGGTGGCGCAACTCGGTTGTTGGCGTGTTGATCGGTGCCGGGTTTCTTTTCGTCACTGGCGAACTTTATATGCTGATCCGTGGTGCAGAGGGTGTCGGCCTTGGCGATGTTTGGCTTATGGGCACGATCGGAGCCTTTCTCGGCTGGGTCGGCGTGCTCTTC
This sequence comes from Candidatus Binataceae bacterium, assembly GCA_030042765.1. GTDB lineage: Bacteria > Desulfobacterota > Binatia > Binatales > Binataceae > JASHZA01. The sequence goes on from JASHZA010000176.1 coordinate 11,223, forward strand.
ACCTTGTTTATCGGGTCAATCCTCGGGGCGATCGGCGGCATCGCTTTCGGGCTGGCCGGTGGGGCATCGCCTTCGCCGGCAGAAGAGGTGCCCAAAGCAATCGCCGAGGTCACAGGTGAGGCGCAAGCGGCCGAGAGCGAAGCCGAGTCGTCGCTACTGCGGACTGCAGTACCATTTGGCCCGTTCCTGGCCTTGGCGGCGGGAATCTTTGCGCTCTTCCAACCGCAGCTCGCACGTTGGTATTTTTCGGGCTGATGGGAACCGGCGTCTTTATCACGCTCGAGGGGGTTGAAGGCTCGGGCAAGACGACGCAGGCGGGGATCCTGGCCGATGCGCTTAGGGCGCAAGGACATCGCGTGACCGTGACCCATGAGCCGGGCGGGACGCGCGCGGGCGAGGCAATTCGCGGCATCTTCCTGGATCCCAAGGTATCGCTCGACGTCGCGACAGAATTGCTGCTGGTGCTCGCCGACCGGGCGCAGCACGTCCGCGAGAAGCTGCGCCCGGCGGTGGCGGCTGGTGAGATCGTGATTTCCGACCGCTATTCAGATTCGACCGTCGCCTACCAGGGCTATGGGCGCGGCTTCGATCTCAAGCTCTTGGGCGAACTCAACCATCTGGCGAGCGAGGGGATGCTTCCCGATGTTACGATAGTGCTCGATTGTCCAGCGGAGACGGGACTCGCGCGCACACGAGCGCGGGCGCGGGGTAACGAGCGCGGCCCCGACCGCTTCGAGGGAGAGCGGATCGAGTTTCATCGCCGGGTCCGGGACGGTTTTCTGACAATCGCGCGTAATGAGCCCGGGCGCGTAACGGTGATCGATTCGACACGAGAGAGAGCGGCGGTCAGCGCGGATATTCTTGACGCAGTGGCCGGTATGCTGAAGCGCCGATGAGCTTTGCCGGAATAGCAGGAAATCGCGAGGTGATAACGGCCCTGACCGTCGAGCTGAGCCATCGCCCCTCGCACGCCTACATGCTGGCGGGGCCACGGGGTGTGGGCAAAGCGTTGGTGGCAGCCGGGCTCGCGCACAGCATTTTGTGTGAGCGGTCCCCCGGGGTCGGATTCTGCTGTACCCCGGAGAGCTGCCCGCCGCGCGACGCGCCCGCTTCGCCACGCGGACGCGCCGAAGCGCCCTCGACGTCGAGATGCCAGTGTTGCACCGCGTGCGTACAGGTTGCGGCCGGGGTCCATCCCGACTTCAATTACGTCGCCCGCTATGCGAACCGGGTCGAAGTGCTTATCGAACAAGTGCGGGACCTGATCGAACGGCTGGGCGTGCGGCCGATGCGCGGTGACCGGCGCGTCGCGATCCTTGACGACGCCGAAACCCTTAATTTGCCCGCGCAAAACGCGCTGCTCAAGACGCTCGAGGAACCACCGGGCCACACTATCATCTTCGTCGTGACTGACAGTGAGCGCGCGCTGCTGGACACCGTGCGGTCGCGCTTGCGTCCGGTCAGGTTCGGTCCGCTCACGGTTGCCGAGATCAGCGGAGTGTTGGCGGCGCGTGCCGCGTTGCCGCCCGAGCGCGCGCAAGCTTTGGCACGGCTGGCCCGTGGCAGCATCAGCCGGGCGTTGGCGCTAGCAGAGGGAAACGAGCCGCCTGTACGGGGGTTACTCGAAGCCTTGAGCCGCGCTCGCGTGCTTGACTTCGCGGGAGCGCAAGCGATCGCCCAGGATTTCTTCGGCTCGCGCGAGTCAGCCACCGGCAATTTCGAGCTAATCGCGCGAATCCTTGAGGAAATGCTATGCTTCAAGCTGCTCGGGGCGGAGTTGAACGCGCCTTCGCCCGAAACCGCCCGGATTATGGCCGATATCGCACAAGCGCTGGACGCGACGACGATTGCGAGACTGCTCGAAGCCGCGCTTCAGGCAGCGGGCGCCATCGAGGCGATGGCGAATTCGCGGCTTCAGGCCGAGCAATGGTGGATGGCGGCGGGAGAAACACTGAGGGGTGAATAGTGGCGGGCGACACAGATCCTTTGGCGGGCAACGATGAACTGCCTAAAATCGTTGCAGTCAGCCTTCAGCACGCAGGGCATCTTTACAACTATTTGAGTGCTGGATTGACGCTTAGGCGTGGCGACCGCGTGCTGGTCGAGTCGGAGGCGGGAACTCGCATCGGCACCATCGTAGTCGAACCGCATGAGCCCGCCCTGACGCTTGACCTCGCCTCGATCCGCCCGGTGATGCGGGTTGCCGACGAACGCGACTTTCGGGCGGAGGAGGAGGCGCTCAGCCGAGAACGGCAGGCGGAACGGATGTGCGTGGAGCGGATTCGCGAACGCGGGCTCGCGATGAAGCTAATCAAGGTCGACTACACGTACGACGGCCGCAAGGCGATCTTCTACTTCACTGCGGAGAACCGGGTCGATTTTCGCGAGCTGGTGCGCGACCTAGCAAATACGTTGCGTGTGCGTGTCGAGATGAAACAGATCGGCGCCCGCGATGAGACCAAGGTTACTGGCGGGGTCGGACCATGCGGACGCGAGTTGTGCTGCTCGTCGTTCCTGCGGGACTTCGAAGCAGTGACGGTCAAGATGGCGCGCGAGCAGGGTCTGGCGCTCAATCCTTCGCGGCTGGCAGGGATGTGCGGCCGGCTCAAATGCTGCTTGCGTTACGAATACGCAACCTATCTCGAGCTCAAGCGCTCGTTGCCCAATACCGGTAAACGCGTGCAGTCTGTCAAGGGCAACGGCAAGGTGCTGCGGCACAATACCCTCAAGCAGACGGTATTGATTCAACTCGAAGAAGACGGCGGCGTAGTCGAAGTGACGCTTCAGGACCTGGTCGACACACGCAAGGAGAAGGGCGACGAACCGAGCGCATGAGCCGCCTGTTTGCGTGATGCACGCGCATACCCGATGAGCGAGCGAATCCACATAACCACCGCGATCTTCTACTGTAACGGCACGCCGCATGTCGGCAGCGCTTACGAAGCATTGGCGGCGGACGTTTTCGCGCGGTATCAGCGGCGCAGGCTCGGCCGGGACAACGTGACCTTCCTGTCCGGCACAGACGAGCATGGCGACAAGATTCGCCGCGCCGCGATCGCGCAAGGACTCGCGCCCAAGGCCTATACCGACAAGATGAGCGTATTGTTCCGTGAGGCCTTCGCGGGCCTCAATACGAGTTTCGACTACTGGGTGCGTACGACCGATCCCACGCACGAAGCGTTCGTCCGGCAGATGCTCGAGCGGACGCGGGCGAAGGGGAATATCGAGTTCAAGGAATACGAGGGACTCTATTGTGTCGGTTGCGAGCGCTTCTATACCGAAAAGGAGCTGTTGCCCGGCAATCTCTGTCCGACGCACAACCAGCCAGTCGAGCTGATCAAAGAAAGCAACTATTTCCTCAAGATCGAGCAATTTCGTGAAGAGGTGCGGCGCAAGATCGAGTCGGACGAATTCATGATCCGTCCGCAGCGCTACAAAAACGAAGCGCTCAACATGCTCGCCGAGCCGCTCAACGACCTCTGCATCTCGCGCCCGAAGGCAAGAATGGACTGGGGAATCGAGGTGCCGTTCGACGACAAGTACGTCACCTACGTTTGGTACGATGCTTTCTGGGCCTACGTGAGCGAGCCGGCCACCCGGCTCGGGCTCGACACTTTCGTCCGCGATCTCTGGCCGCACACCGATCACTTCATCGGCAAGGACATCCTTAAAACGCACGCTGTGTATTGGCCGCCGATCCTGCTTGCCGCCGGACTGCCGCTGCCGCGCCATCTGAACGTCCACGGATGGCTCAACTTCGGCGGGTCGCGGATGTCGAAAAGTTCCGGCAACGTGCGCGATCCGGTGTCCTACGAAAAGGCGTTCGGCCCGGACGTGTTGCGCTACTTCGTGATGCGCGAGGTGGTCTACGGACTCGACGGCGATTTTTCCGAGGAGCGGCTGACCGAGCGCTACAACGCAGACTTGGCCAACGACCTGGGCAATTTCACCAGCCGCGTACTCACGATGGTGCAGCGTTATCTCGGTGGTATGTTGCAAGAACCACCGGCCACGAGCAGTGGCGAGATCGACGAAGTGCTGAACCAGCAAGCTCGAGATGCGGTTAAGGGACTCCCATCGGTCGTAGGGCCATTAGTTAACGAACTCGCTTTTAATCGGGCGCTGGAGGAAATTTGGCGTCGGCTCGATGTCGCCAATAAGCATATTGCCGGCACCCAACCTTTTACGCTCGCCAAAGATCCCGCGAACCTGCCGCGCGTAGCGGAAATCCTTCTCGTCGCCCTGGAAAATCTCCGCGCTATTACCAGCGAACTCGAACCCTTCATGCCGGTTACAGCAGGCAAAATTTTCGACATGCTGAATGTCGACGAGGCGACCGCGCGCAAACCTTACGGCGAAGGTCTGCGGCCGGGGCACAGGGTGAAGGCGCCGGTAGCGCTGTTCCCGCGAATCGAGAATCCCAAGGCGTGACCTCGACTCATCTATTGGTCGATACCCATTGCCATCTGGCGGATCTCAAACTCCGCGATGACGTCGAGGCTGTCCTCGCCCACGCGCACGGAGCAGGCGTCCGGGCGATCGTCTCGGTCGGCGCGATCGGATCGATCGAGACCGACCGGGCGACCGTCGAAATCGCGGCTCACCATGACGACGTATATGCCGTCGTTGGCGTGCATCCGCATGACGCGAAGGATTGCGACCCAGGGCGAATCGCGCAATTGCGCGAGCTGGCGCGCTCGCCCAAAGTCGTCGCCATCG
>JASHZA010000177.1 GCA_030042765.1 Candidatus Binataceae bacterium
CCCCGCCGGTCCCACCATCGTCGCGACCGGTCCCCTCACCAGTCCTGCCCTCGGCGAGGAACTTAATCGCCTCCTCGGCCCGCGCCATCTCTATTTCTACGACGCTATCGCGCCCATCGTGACCGCCGATTCCATCAATCGCGAAGCTGTCTTCACCGCCTCGCGCTACGGCAAGGGGGGCGACGATTACATCAACTGCCCGCTCGACGAGGCGCAGTACCACGCTTTTGTTGCTGCCGTGCTCGCGGCGGAGAAAGTGGAGCTCCATCCGTTCGAACGTCCGATTTATTTCGAGGGCTGCATGCCAATCGAGGAACTCGCACGCCGCGGCCAGAGCACGCTCGCCTTCGGTCCGATGCGCCCGGTGGGACTGCTGGATCCGCGCACTGGCCGTCGCCCCTTCGCCGTCGTGCAATTGCGCCAGGACGACCACGAGGGCACGCTCTTCAACATGGTCGGCTTCCAGACCAAGATGACCTATCCGGAACAGCGCCGCATCCTGCGTATGATCCCCGGACTCGAGCGCGCCGAATTCGTGCGCCTCGGATCGCTCCATCGCAACACCTTCATAGATTCGCCGCGCCTGCTTCTTCCCACCCTTCAGCTCCGCGCGCGCCCGGATCTCTTCCTCGCCGGCCAGATGGTCGGTGTCGAGGGCTACGTCGAATCCGCCGCCGCCGGACTCCTTGCCGCGATCAACGCCGCCCGTATCGTTACCGGATCCGAACCGCTCGTCCCGCCGCGCGAAACCGCGCTGGGCTCGCTCGTCGCCTATATCACCGACACCAGCCGCCGCGACTTCCAGCCCATGAACGCGAACTACGGCCTGATGCCGCCGCTCGATCCGCATATCCACCGCCGCGAAAAGAAAACCGAGATCGGCCGTCGCGCGCTCTCTGCGCTCGATTCGTGGATTTCGTGCCACGCGCTCGAACCTCCTGCCGCGGCTTCACCGCTCTCGATCGAACCCCCGCCGCTTGTCCAGGACGAAGGATGAACCCGATCAAGCTTGGCGCGCTCGACGTGGGCACCAACACCGTGCTGATGCTCGTGGCCGAGGGCGATTTCGCCGGCGGCATTCACACGCTCGCCGACCTTGCGCGAATTACCCGCCTTGGCCGCGGCGTCGACGCCAACGGCAGCCTCGACCCCGCCGCGGTTGCGCTCACCCTCGATACCATCGCCGAGTTCGCCGCCAGGGCGCGCGCTCTCGGCGCCGAGAAGATCGTGGGTGCGGCGACCGCCGCGGTGCGCGACGCCAGTAACGGCGCAGCCTTTATCGCTCAGGTCAAGCGGCGCGCCGGCATCGATCTCGAGGTCATCTCCGGCGAGACCGAGGCGCAACTCTCGTGGCTCGCGGTGCGCAAGGGACTCCAGCTGGATCCTGCCGACAAGGTTCTGGTGGTCGATATCGGCGGCGGCTCGACCGAACTGATCCGCGCCGAACCGGGCCGCAAGCTCGAAGTGGCGAGCCTCCAGATCGGTTCCGTCCGCCTCACCGAACGCATCATCCATCACGACCCTCCGCTCGCGCGCGAAGCCGCCGACCTCCGCCTCGCCATCGACGACGCGCTGCGGGGACTCGGATGGGACTTCGCGCCCGATACGATGGTCGGGATTGCCGGCACCGTCACCACCGTATGTGCCCTCACGCTGCGGATGGAAAAATACGATCCGGCCATCGTGCACGGCTATCGGCTTTCGCTTGCCGAGATCCTCGAAACTCTCGCGCGGCTTGCCGCGGCGCCGCTCGAGCAACGTAAGCAACTCCCCGGCATCGAACCCGCCCGCGCCGACGTCATTATCGCCGGCGCCGCCATCCTCGAGCGCGTGATGGGCCACTTCGGGCTCAACCAGGTGATCGTCAGCGATCAGGGCGTGCGATGGGGCCTGCTTTGGCGCGAACTGGAGAATACGCAGTAAACTCCCTTAATGCCTCGCATTGCCTATTAACGCGCGAGTTCCCAATCCTTTCCTTTCTTGGGTGAGAGCGTGCTCTTTTATTCCACTTCGCGCGCTCGGCTAAAATGACTTGAATACCCAGGATGTATCAGCGACAATGGATTCCCTCCTCCGGTCACATAGCTAGTTCCGCACAATTCCAATTCGCACTTCGAGCGCAGAGAGTGAACTACTATGATCAGATGGAGACTGGCTGGATTAACTACTTTCGTCATCACGGCGTTAGTCCTGATTCCCCGAATCGGTCGCACCGATCCGCGCCTACTGATCAAGCAGCACGCTAAGTCGGCAGCGCCGCCTGCCGTTGCGGCGCTAAAGGCCGTCCCGTCGCTGATGAAATTCCAGGCCGTCGGGCGGGTCACCTCGACTTTCGTCACGGGCGCCGGATGCACCGGCAGTCCTTTCGCCGCCTGCGATACATGTGACCAGATTCAGATTTCAGGGCCGGTAGTATTGACGCCCGGCGGCGAAGGAACTCTGACCGCATGCCTGAACATCACATCCGGTGTCACAACCTGCGACGACGAACAGGGAAATGGAACGATAACTCTCCCCAACGGCGATACCATTACGTTCGCTACGGGTGGTCATTTCTGTATCGCCGATGAGATTCCTCCCGCGAGTCCAACGGTGATTCTGTTTGTCTCGACTGGCGGCTACACGATCGAGGGTGGTACGGGGAAAGAATCGGACGCGATCGGCCAGGGAGAATTCTCGGTCCCGTTCACTCAGGATGGTGATTCGTTGACCAGTACGGGCGAACTGGATATGCATGGAAACTACGCGCGCCAATAGCGCGCCGCTTTTCTGTCCACTCGCGCCGTCGTCAGTCCCTACCCTTCCATCATCACCTGCATGTCCGCGAGCGCCTCCGCGAACT
>JASHZA010000178.1 GCA_030042765.1 Candidatus Binataceae bacterium
GTGCGGCGATGTTGAGCCGCCGAACCCAGCCTGTACCAGCGTCTGCTGCAATTTCTCGCCCGATGGCGTGTCGGTGCGCGGCACAGGGACGTGAGATGCGGCCCATCGGAAGAGTGTCCGGCTGAAGGTGTCGTCCGGTTCGGCGTCATCGTCGAAAACGCCTTGCGAAGCGCGGATCTTGATAGCCAAATCGGCGAAGCGCTCCTCGAGAGCGCGATGGCTGCCGTAGAGCGCATAGTAGAGCGAGTAGGCTCCCGCGCCCAGCAGGCAAAACACGGCCAAGGTTATGAGAATAGCTGACGACATTGCCTGGACGCCTCCCCGCTAGTATTTGATCTTCAACAAGCGTCGAATGGTGACAAACGCCAGTATGTCCAGGATAATCGCCGCTTTGAGAATCTTCTGGCCCGTCGGATCGTAGAACAGTGCTTGTGCATAGCTCGGCTGTACAAGGCTAAACGCCCCCAGCACGATGATTGGCAGACAGCCTACGATCCCTCCACCCATGCGCGACTGCGCCGTGAGCGCCTTGATCTGGAGCCGCAACCGCTGACGGTTGCGCACGATCTCGGCGAGACGGCCCACGATCCCGGCCAGACTGGAACCGACCTCGTTTTGAACCTTGACGGCCACGACCAGCAGCCGCAAATCCTCCTCAGGCACGCGCTTAAGCATGTCTTCGAGCGCCCGCGGCAGGGGTAATCCGATGCGGGTCTGTTCGAGCACTGTGCGGAACTCGCTGCCCAGCGGATCCGCAAACTCCTGCACTACGACCTGGAGGCCACGGTTGAGCGAATGGCCGGCCTCGAGCGAGGACTTCATCAAGTCCAGCGCAAAGGGAAGCTGCTGGACGAAGGCCCGCATGCGGCGGCCGCGGCGAAAGCGGATGTAGAGGATCGGCAGGATGCCGAGTCCGGCCGCCGGCGCGAGCGCGAGTGTCGCGTCGTGCCATACGGCCTCGCCGATAAAGAACCCGGCAAGGATCATCATGATGTTGATGAGCAGCATCTCGGAGACACGCATGTAGATGCCGGCCTGCCACATGTTCTCTTCGAGCTTGCGCAGGAGATCGAGCCGGTAGACGAAGGAGAAAGCGCCCTCGTCGCGCGGCCGCGCCTTGCGCGTGATGTCGACGTCGACATCGTCCTCCGGCCGCGCCATGCGGCGCAGCAGGTTCTGCTTCTGGTCGGCTTCGCCGCCACGGCTGCTTAGCCACACCAGCAGACCGACGAAGACGATCGAGAAGACTCCGCTTGCGAGCAGTAGATCCATTGAGTTATCTCACCCCCGGCTTACCGGCTGCGAATCGATGCGGTAGCCCGCAGCCGCGACGCGATCGGTGTACATCGACCGCACTCCCGTGTGCCTGAACTGACCGAGCACTTTGCCTCCGGGACCGATGCCGGTGCGCTTGAACTCGAACAGGTCCTGCATCATCACGACGTCGCCTTCCATGCCGGTAATTTCAGAAATCTTCATCACTTTGCGCGAGCCGTCGGACAGACGGCTCACGTGAATCACCAGGTTGAGGGCCGAGGCGATCTGCTGGCGCATCGCGCGCTGCGGGATATTGGCTCCCGAGAGCAGCATCATCATCTCGAGCCGCTGCATAGCATCGCGCGGCGTATTGGCATGCAGCGTACAAATCGATCCGTCATGGCCGGTGGACATCGCCTGAAGCATGTCCAGAACCTCAGCACCGCGGACTTCGCCCAGGATGATGCGGTCGGGGCGCATACGCAGACAGTTCTTGACCAATTCGCGCTGGGTAACTTCGCCCTTGCCCTCGACGTTGGGCGGCCGCGTCTCCAACCTCACCACGTGTGGCTGCTGGAGCAGCAGTTCGGCTGAGTCTTCGATGGTGACGATGCGTTCGTCGACCGGTATATAGGACGACAAACAGTTGAGCATCGTAGTTTTGCCTGAGCCGGTACCGCCGCAAACGATCAGATTGAGGCGCGCGCGGATGATGGCTTGCATAAACTCGACCATGTCCGGCGTCACGGTTTCCTTATCGATCAAGTCGTCGACGGTGTAGCGCTTCTTGCCGAAACGGCGGATGGAAAGCGCGGGGCCATCGAGGGCGAGGGGCGGAATGATCGCGTTGATACGGGAACCGTCGGGTAGACGCGCGTCAACCATCGGCGAAGCCTCGTCGACGCGGCGGCCCACCTGAGAAACGATACGGTCGATGATCAGCATCAGATGCTGGTCGTCGTTGAAGCGTACGTCGGTCAGGTAGAGCTTGCCCTGGCGCTCGACGTAGACCTGGTTAGGCCCGTTGACCAGGATATCGTTGACGTCGTCGTCCCACAGAAGCGGTTCGAGTGGTCCCAGCCCGAGCAATTCGTTCTTGATCTCCTCGACCAGGCGGGCCCGATCGGCCTCGGTCAGCAGACGTCCCTCTTCATCGAGGATTTCGCTGATCGCTTGGGTGACCTTGGAGGCCGCCATATTGGCCTCGAGACTCTCCAGGCGCGAGACGTCGAGCGTTTCGAAGAGCCGATTGTGAACCGCCAGCTTCAGTTGCTGAAAGCCGTCAGCGAGGACGTCACGCTGCCGGCGCGGCTGGTTGCCCGTCATCAGCGACGGCCGTGCGGGAGTTTGAGGTGTGGCGGTTTGCGAAGTGATGCGTTCGACGAGTTTCATATTTTATACCTTCAGTTGCGTTGCCCAAATGCGGATAAAAGCCTCGACACGATTCCGCCCTGCTCCGTCGTGGCTTCCCCTCCACTCGCCAACCGCCGCGCCAGATCTTCCACTGCGCGAGCCAGCGGAGATCCAGGGCCCACCTGCCACAGGTCCTGCGCGCGCAATTGAACGCGCTCCAGCACCTTTTCATCGCGCGGAATTTTCGCGTATATCGTCCGGCCGAGCGTATGCGTGATCTGTTCTTCGCTGATCGGATGATGCGGCTGATAACGGCCCAGGATGAAGCTCGGCTCCACCGCGGACAGGCCCAGGCGTCCGAACAGATCGACGAAACGCCACGCGCAACGCGCGGCCGCGATCGACTGATCAAGCAAATAGAATAAATAGTCGGAGCGTTCCCACGCGGCGACTGCGTTTTCGTCGATGTACCCGCCGCAGTCGACGATGACGTAGTCGAACAACTGGCGCATCAGATCCAGCACCGCGCCGATTGTTTTGTCAGCGACCAGTTCGCTGTCCTCGATCCGCTTGGGCGCAGCCAGCAGGTAGATGCCGGAGGGATGCTTGGTCAGCGCCGATTCCAGCTGAATCGAGTCCAGTTTGCGATCACCCTCGCACAACTGCATGATCGTGCGCTCGGGCTCGAGGTTAAGGAAAACCGCGAGTCCGCCGGTCTGCAGGTCAAGGTCGACCACCGCCACTCGCTTGTTAAGCGTGTAGCGCAGCGCAAGAGCGAGATTCGCGGTGAGGCTGGTCACGCCCACCCCGCCGACGGTACTCACCAGCGAGATCACCACTCCGCCGGTCTGACGTTCGGCCTTGCGCCGGGTCTCGCTGATTTTGAGCAGCGCCCGGGTTGCATCGCCAAGGTCCAGAGGAAGGAAGAGCAATTCGTCGGCGCCAGCGCGAAGAATCCGCCGCATGAGCACCGGCGACCGTTCCTGGACCAGAGCGAACAGCACCGGCCGCGACGGGGAATCGTCCTCGGCCTCGCTCTGCAAGTAATTCAGAGAAGCTTCTTCATTACCGCCGTTGAAGAGGACCATCGTTACGTCGGGCGGTGGTCCACCGTTGGCCGCTCTGCCGGGGCCGGGGACCGCCTCGACAATCTCCAGTGCCGGGTCACCGAGGGAAGCGAGAGCGCTCTTTACCTCCTGGCGCTTGTCGTCTGCTTCGCCAACCAGCAGTACGCGGAGCGCGCCTCGCTGTCCCTCGTCTTTGTTCGCCAATACGGCCACTGGATACTCCTGACTACGTCCCTCCTAGAACCGCGGCCGGCTTGCGTCAAGCTGATCAAGCCGCTCGGTACGAATCTCCTGATACGACATCGGACCACGGTCGGTGGGCAGGGCCACAGTACCATTGGACGGAAGCGGTTGTACCATTTGAGGCGTCACACTCATAACCAAGTCCGTCTCCTGATCGTTGTAGGAGGTATTCTTGAACAGGTTTCCAACGTATGGGAGATCGCCAATATACGGCGTCTTGTTCACCTGCGAGGTTTTGGTGTGCAGGATGAGGCCCGCGATTATCAGCGTCTGGTTGTTCTGCAAGCGTACGACAGTCTGAGCGCGGCGCGTGACAAACGCCGGAATGGTGAATCCGAACATGTTCACGCCATGAGCATAATCCGGCTCGGAGACCTCGGGCTTCACCTCCAGCTCGATCGTGTCCCGACCGACGACGGTCGGCACAAAGATAACCGAAGTTCCGAACTGCTTGAAAACGATCGACGTATTCAAAGCCTGCGCAATTACGATCGGTATCTCGCCGCCTGAGAGAAACTCAGCCTTTTCGCCTGAATTGGCCAGCAGATGCGGCTCGGCCAG
>JASHZA010000179.1 GCA_030042765.1 Candidatus Binataceae bacterium
AAGTGGAAGCCGTAGTGATCGACGATGCGGCGATGGGCGTCGACGTGTTCGGCCCCGTCCTGGCGCTTCAGGAAGGGGACCCTGGCGAGATCGATGCGGTGGATGGCTGCGAGGATCTCGCCGCATTGGGAGGCCATCACTTTGCGGGCGGCGGCGAAGCGATCGTCACGAAGGATGCGGGGTCCGAGAGTCTCGCCGGCGACGCGTTCGGTGATATAGCCGTGACCGAGACCGTCGGCGGGTTCGAGAATCGCGCGCACGCGCGGGGCCGGCGCTCCGGCGTCGACGGCGGCGATCATAAGGCACGCCTGCTGATCGGCATCCACTTCGGGAGTGAAGCCGGCGACGGGGTCGAAGGTCTCGACGCCGAGCTGGAGGATGAGGGGCAGGCGGCCGGCGCCGAGTTCGGCGTCGAATGACCAGGTTGATCGATTCGCGCCGCCGGTAAGACGCCGAAGGCCGTGCAATGACGCGGGAGCGCCGATTGTGCGCTCGACTACCGCATGCAAGCGGTCTGTGAGATCGTCGTTACTCATTAGCTAATGGAGCGGGTTCTCGAGTGATTACTCATTCGGTCGCTGTCTCGAGCCGAAGCCGAAGAGGATCTGCGCGACTCTGCGCATCTGGATCTCTTCGGCGCCTTCGGTGATGCGGTAGCGGCGATGATGCCGGTAGATGTGCTCGAATGGCTTATGGCGCGAGTATCCGATGCCGCCATGTACTTGCATCGCCCGATCCGCCGCGTCGCATACGAGGCGGTTCGCGCGGTAGTTGCACATCGAAACCTTGTCGGAAAGACGCTGAGCGACCTCGGGCTTGGACATCTGATCCATTTCCCATGCGGTCTTGTAGATGAGCGCGCGCAGCATCGCAGCCTCGGTGTGCAATTCGACCAGCGGCCACTGGATCGCCTGGTTGGAGGCGAGCGCACGCCCGAAAGGCTTGCGCTCGTTGGCATATTTGACGCTCTCGTTGATGCAGAACTGGGCGGCGCCGAGGGAGGATGCGGCCTGGCGGATGCGGTTCTCGTGAACGAAATGCTGGGCGACGGCAAGGCCGTCCTCGGGGTCGCCGAGGATCGCGTCGGCGGGGGCGTAGACGTTGTTGACCGACACGCGCGGATGATCGGTCGGCATGTTGAAGGTCCATAGATACTCTTCGATTTTGAATCCTGCGGAGTTGGTCGGAACGATGAAGCAGGTGATGCCTTTGGCGGCGCCGTCGCGGCCGGCGGTGCGCGCAAATACGAAGTCGTGGGTCGCGACATGGAGGCCGGTGTTCCAGATCTTGGCGCCGTTGATGCGCCAGCCGTCGCCGTCGCGGACCGCGCGCGTTTCCATCCAGGTTGCGTCGGAACCGTGCGCGGGCTCGGTGAGGCCGAACGCGACGCTGATCGAGCCGTCGAGGATGCCGGGGATGAACTCGTCTTTCTGAGCTTTGGTGCCGAAGTCGCGGAACATCAGGACGGTCGGAAGATTGCCGACGACCGAACTTTCGTTCTGGAGGTCGTTGTGGAGGCCCAGTCCCTTTGCGGCCAGATGCTCGCGGATTATCGCCATCGCCAGGTTCGAACCGTCCTTGCCGCCGTATTCCCGGGGTAGCGCGAAACGATAATGTCCCGCTCGATCGGCACGCCGCCGCATTTCGGCGAGCAATGCTTCCCATTCGTGGCGCGGCAATCCGCCCTTTTCGAAATCGGTCCGGGCCCATTCGCGCCGATAATCAAAAAAGCGGATGTTGTCGTTTTCGCGCTCGAGCGGTTTGATCTCTTTTTCGATGAAGTCGTCCAGCTCCGCGAGATAGGCTGCAATTTCAGGGGGAATCGTGAAATCCAAAGTCGTGATCTCCTCTGGCAATAGACAATGGGTTAAATCTCAAACTGGGCCACTTCGTTTCATCTAAGCGCCTCAAGGGAATGACGGCAAGGCCGCGGGATTCGTCATCTAGCGCTTACGGTTCAGAGATAAGGGCGGTTTTTGTATTTGGCGCGCAGGCGCTACGTCTCTGCAGGTCTGACTGCGGCAATTTTCGTCTAAGATGGATAGAAACCGGATGATTTGTTAGGAGGCCAGGCAAATGATTTGTCAGCGAGCGACGAAGGGTGAGGCAGTTTGGAGCACTACGCCGAGCTACTGATTGGCGGACCGTGGTATAAGCGCTTCCCGAGCTGGCGGGACGCCGCCGCCACCCTGCTGGTGCTGGCGATTGTGATTCTCCTCGGATCCGGCGCTCATCAGATGGTGGCGCCTCTTGTTGCTGCGCAGCAGCCGGAGATCTCCCTCTCACCGTCTGCCCTGCCCGTTTATGCTCTCCGCACGACGATGCGCATGCTCGCTGCGCTGGTTGCCTCTCTCATCTTCACGTTCATCTACGCGACGCCGGCGGCCAAGAGCAGGCGGGCCGAAACGGTGCTGATACCGTTGCTGGACGTGCTCCAATCGGTGCCGGTGCTGGGCTATCTCTCGTTCACGGTAGTGTTCTTCGTCTCGCTTTTTCCGGGCACTTCACTCGGACCGGAGCTGGCCGCGATCTTCGCGATTTTCACGGCACAGGCGTGGAACATGGCGTTCAGCTTCTATCAGTCACTCATAACCGTTCCGGCCGATCTCGACGAGGCGAGCCGCGGTTTCCGGTTCACCGGTTGGCAGCGCTTTTGGCGGCTCGAGGTGCCGTTCGCGATGCCTGGGCTCGTCTGGAACATGATGATGTCGATGTCTGGCGGCTGGTTCTTTGTCGTCGCCTCGGAAGCTATCTCGGTTGGAAAGTTCCAGATGGCGCTTCCCGGAATCGGATCCTACGTCGCCCTTGCAATCCAGCAGCGTGAGCTCGCAGGAGTTGGCTGGGCAATCGTCGCTATGAGCGTCACGATCCTCATTTATGATCAGCTGCTGTTCCGTCCGCTGGTAGCCTGGGCCGACAAGTTCCGGTTCGAGCAGACGGCTGCGCTGGTCGTGCCGAGGAGCTGGGTGCTTGACCTGTTTCGGGGAGCACGCCTGCTAAGACTCCTGGGCGAGCCGATTGGCAGGGCCGTGCAGAGCGGTGGGCGAGCCCGGCTTGCGCTCCCACGAAAATCTCGTTGGCGGCTGGTTTTCGAGCTACCTGACCGCGCCGGCGATGTTGCGTGGTTCGGCTTTCTGCTTGCGGCCCTCGCCTATGTGGGATGGAAGCTCGTGCAATATGCCGCACCCCAGCTGTCCTGGGGCGACGTCACTATCGCCGTAAGCAACGGAATGCTCACGCTCGCGCGGGTCGTGATCCTGATCGTACTGGCGACGGTAATCTGGGTTCCGATCGGAGTAGGCGTCGGGCTGAGGCCGAAGCTCGCGGAGAAGGTGCAGCCGATCGCGCAGTTTCTCGCCGCCTTCCCCGCCAACCTGCTCTTCCCAGTCGCGGTCTACCTAATCGTGAAGTTTGCTCTCGCTCCCAAGATATGGCTTAGCCCGCTGATGATTCTCGGAGCCCAATGGTACATCCTTTTCAACGTTATCGCCGGCGCGAGTGCGTTTCCGAGCGATTTCAGGGAAGCCGCGGCGAGTTTCCGAATCCGCGGTTGGCGCTGGTGGCGGCAGGTGATGCTGCCCGGAATTTTCCCTTACTATGTGACGGGCGCGATTACGGCTTCCGGCGGCGCCTGGAACGCCAGCATCGTCTCTGAGGCGGTGAGTTGGGGGCCGACCAGGCTGAGCGGATCGGGGCTCGGCGCTTATATCGCGCAAATGACTGAAGCGGGCGATTACCCTCGGATCGCCCTCGGCGTCGCGGTCATGTCAGTGTTTGTCATCACCATGAACCGGTTGCTATGGAGGCCGCTCTACGCCTTTGCCCAGCGGCGAACGCGGCTCGATTGAAAGGAATCAATGATCCGCCAGGCGACGAGCTGCATCATCGAAATGCGCAAGGTCTGCAAGGCTTTCGCCAAGCCATCCGGCGAGCCTCTGCCAGTGCTGGAGGACATCGACCTGTCAATCCGAGAAGGCGAGATTCTCGGTCTGCTTGGCCGCTCAGGTTCGGGGAAGTCGACCCTGCTGCGCATTGCCGGCGGGCTGATTCGGCCGACTTCCGGGGATGTGGTCTATCGAGGGGAGCCGTTGTCCGAGCCGGCCGAAGGCATCGGCGTTGTATTTCAGAGCTTTGCCCTATTTCCCTGGCTTACCGTGATCGAGAACGTCGAGGCTGGCCTCGATGCGCTCGGGTTGGGTCATGATGAAGCTCGGAGGCGGGCGATGTCGGCCATCGATCTGATTGGTCTTGACGGGTTCCAATCCGCCTATCCTCGGGAGCTGTCAGGGGGAATGCGCCAACGTGTCGGTTTTGCACGGGCGATCGTAATCGAGCCGGTTTTGCTTCTCATGGACGAGCCGTTCTCAGCACTCGATGTTCTAACGGCCGAAACCTTACGAACCGACTTCCTCGATCTCTGGATAGAGCGTCAGCTTCCCACCAAGTCGGTGCTGCTGGTAACGCACAATATCGAAGAAGCAGTCATGATGTGCGATCGAATCCTCGTCCTATCGTCAAATCCCGGGCGCATCGCGGCCGAGATCGCGGTTCCCCTCGCGCATCCGCGCAACCGGTTGGACACCGAGTTTCATGGCATTGTTGACGAGTTCTATTCGATTCTAACGTCACGCACGACGGAATCGATCGGAGCGCAAAGTCGAATCCACGGAGGTCTGGTGCAACCGCTGCCGGCGGTTCCGACCAATCGGCTGGCCGGGTTCATGGAGGCGTTGGCGTCGCCCCCATACCAAGGGCGTGCCGAACTGGCCAGAATCGCCGGCGCGCTTGCCCTGGATATCAAGGACCTCTTCCCTATTGCCGAAGCTCTCCACATTTTGGAATTCGCTGAGCTTAAGGAGGGCGCTATCAAGCTCACTGCCGCCGGGCGCATATTCGCTCAGAGTGGGACGGAAGAGCGCAAGCGGCTCTTCGCCGAGCATCTGCTCAGATTCGTACCTCTCGCCGCTCATATCAGCCGTGTCCTCAATGAGCGCGAGGGTCACCTCGCGCCCCGAGTGAGATTCGAGTCCGAGCTTGAGGACCATCTGAATCCGAGCGGCACGGAGCAAACTTTGCTCGCTGTCATCGATTGGGCGCGATATGCCGAACTTTTCACCTACGATGACGAGACGCGGACGTTCATCACGAGCAACCATTCCGCGAGCTGACTGAGTCGAAGCATTCCGCCGGCCCAAGCGCTCGCTGCCACAAATATTTCAGTCGCGAGCCGCGCCAAGGGAATCAAACGGGCCGCTAGGCATTGCGATTCCCTGTAATCTCTTTTGACTCGGCAATCTTGGTTTTGCGTGCGGCGACTTTTCTGCGGGCCAGAACGGCAGGGTCGGCCAGTGGGGAGTGATCGTGCGGGCGTAACCTCGAACTCTCGTTCGGGATTCCCCGCTTCTTTCGCAATTCGTCTCGCGCGGCAATTGTGTCCTCATATTCGGGTCCGCGACCGAGTTTGTAGGCCGCGAAACGTGCCGCCGATCGATCGTCCATCCAGCACAAACGGGCGGCCGTCGGAACGCGCAACTGCGTGACGTCAGAGCCAAGCGCAGCAGCGCTTTCGCTCTGCGTCCCGTTACCCGTGCCCGAGCCAAACGTCACAGGCGAAATCACGCGGCGGGAGCGCCGGCCGCATTCGGGGCAGCGCTGGCTCGTCCTCGAGGCGCTGAGAGGCGCGAGCACCTCGAAAGTGAGCTCACACGGCTCGCAACGGCATTCGTAAAGCGGCATCGCGACCCGGCCGCTACTCGATGCGGTGCGGATGTTCCTTCCAGTCTTCGGGATCGTGGGTGATCCAGACGGTAGCGTCGTGCATGTCGCGCAGCACTTTGATGCGCCTGATGGATTTGACCGACTGGATCGGATCAGTGTCGATCCCCATCGTTGCTTCCTGGTTGAGCGCCGCCCGCAGATGGACGGTATCGCCGGTGAGCAGAATCTTGCGATTGGGCAGATTCACCAGC
>JASHZA010000180.1 GCA_030042765.1 Candidatus Binataceae bacterium
GCGTCGCCGAGGGCTTCATCGTCCGCCGTCCGGCGGCGCCTGCCTCGGTCCAGGCGATCGACAAGATTACCGCGTTCGTGCACGGCTGCGCAGGGTGAAATCTTTCACCCCCTTCGAAATCGTGCCCCCAAGCCGGCCCCGGCTCCCCGCGACCTATGCCCGGTATCAGGTCGCGCATCGCCGAGTTCTTCCGCTTCGAGGAGCTCGGAACCAATTTCCGGCGGGAACTCGCCGCGGGTCTTACCACCTTCGTCACGATGGCCTACATAATCGCGGTCAATCCCGCGATTCTGAAAGCGGCCGGCATTCCGGAAGGCCCCTCGATGGTCGCGACCATCGCCACCGCGATCTTCGGCACGCTCTTGATGGGACTGTATGCGAATCGTCCGTTCGCCGTCGCGCCGTACATGGGCGAAAACGCCTTTGTCGCTTTTACTGTCGTGCGCGCGCTGGGCTGGCGATGGCAAACCGCACTCGCCGCTGTGTTTATCGCGGGCGTGCTCTTCGCGGCATTGACCGCGGCACGCGTCCGTCAATGGATGGTCGAAGCGGTGCCGGCCGGACTGCGCTACAGCTTCGCAGCCGGCATCGGGCTTTTCCTCGCATTCGTCGGGCTCAACGAAACTGGAATCGTAACCATCGGCGTGCCGGGCGCGCCGGTTAGAATCGGCGACCTGGTTTCCCCTGCGGCGCTGGTCGCGACGTTAGGGTTCATGATCATTGCCGTGCTGCTGATCCGCCGGATTCCGGGCGCGATCCTGATCGGAATCGTCGCATCGTCGATCCTCGCGTTCGCCTGCGGCGTCGCGCGCGCGCCTGGCGGATGGATCGGCACGCCGCCGAATCCCGCGCCGATCATGCTCAAGCTCGATCTGCGCGGCGCACTTCGTCCGGATTTCTTCGGCGTGCTCCTGACGATCTTCGTGATGGCGCTGGTGGACACAATGGGCACGCTGCTCGGAGTGTCGGCGCGAGCAGGGTTGCTCGATGAAACCGGCAATCTGCCGCAAATCGAGCGCCCGATGCTGGCTGACGCGCTTGCCACGGCGTTCGCGGCGCTCGCGGGCACCACCACCGCTGGCGCATTCGTCGAATCCGCGGCGGGGGTCAGCGCGGGCGGACGTTCGGGGATGACGGCGGTTGTGGTCGCGGCGCTCTTCGCGCTCTCATTGTTCTTTGCGCCGTTCGTGACCGCGATACCTCCGCAGGCATACGGTCCCGCACTGGTAATCGTGGGCGCTCTGATGATCGAACCGGTTACGAAGATTAACTTCGCCGACTACACCGAGTTGATTCCCGCATTCGCGACGATCGCGTTGATCAGCTTCAGCTACAATATCGGCGTAGGCATCAGCGCCGGTTTTGTCCTGTACGTAATTTTCAAAATCGGGGCCGGCAGGTATCGCGAGATTCGCCCCGGCCTGTGGGTATTGTCGCTTCTCTCGCTGACATTCTTCGCGTTCTATCCCTATCACTCAGCCGTCTAAGCGCGATCCGCGGATTTCCCGAAACCCGCAAAAATCCTTCAGAGCGTGATGGTGGCTTCCACTACGGGTGTGACATAGCCGCCGACCTCGATACCGTCGGCGCCCTGATCGCCATTGATTTGTACGTGCAGGATGCTTTTGCGGCCCATCGCGGTCCCCTGCTCGCTATGAAACCGTGTGCCCGGAGCGCCGGAGACGAGCTTGTGCCGCATCATGTAGGCGGCAAGCGGCCCCGTCGCGCTGCCGGTCGCCGGATCCTCCGCGATCCGATGTTCCGGCGCGAACATCCGAGAGTAGGCACCTTCGGCCGTCGGCGTAAACACGAAGTTACAAAACGCTTCCGGGTGGCCGCCCCTGAGTTTGCGCGAACTCGCCAGATCGATCCATGCGCTATCGACGGCGGCCTTGTCCTTCACCGGGATAAAAATTGTCGGGTTGCCGGCGCTCAGCATTTGCGGCGCGACGTTCAGAAGATCATCGGAACGCAGCCCCGCGGCCTCGGCGCAGGCGCTGCGGTCGTAGATTGCGCCCCATTTGATCGGCGGCGTTGTCAGCCAGATTCGCGGACGTTCCCCCGCCTCGACCCGAATCGGCATCGGGCCGGCCTTGATATCAAGCGCCAAACGGCCGTCGCGTGCGGAGATTGCTTTCTCGTCCAGCAAAACGTAACTCGTGCCGATAACGGGATGTCCGGCAAAGGCCATCTCCTGGCTTGGGGTGAAGATTCGCACTCGCACGGCACAATCAGGCCGCGTGGACGGCAGAATGAAAGTGGTTTCCGACAGATTGAGCTCGCGTGCGATTTTCTGCATCGTCAGATCGTCCAGTGCCGAGGCGTCCGGAAACACCGCGAGCGGATTTCCTTCAAGCGGTTGCCTGGCGAAAACGTCGACTACGCGGTATCGATAACGCATTAGAAAATCCGGATTTATGCCTTTTCGCGCATGGTGACGAATTCTTCGGCCGCGGTCGGATGAATCCCGATAGTCGCGTCGAACTGCGCCTTGGTCGCTCCGCATTTGAGCGCGATCGCAAGCCCCTGGACTATTTCGCCGGCGTCGGGTCCAAGCATGTGCGCGCCGAGCACACGGCCGCTCTTCTGATCCACGACCAATTTCATGAATGCACGTTCGTCGCGGCCGCTTAGCGTATGCTTCAAGGGCCTGAAGGCCGATTTGTAGACGTCGACGCCGCCGTAACGCTCGCGCGCCTCGGCCTCGGTCAGACCGACGGTGCCGATCGGCGGCTGGCTGAACACCGCCGACGGAATATTGTCGTAATCAACGCTTCGAGGCCTGCCGCCGAAGAGCGTATCCGCAAGCGCATGGCCTTCGGCAATCGCTACCGGGGTAAGATTCCTGCGGTTGGTCACGTCGCCGATCGCATAGATGTTGGGAACCGACGATTGCGAGTATTCGTTGACGATGACCGCGCCCGAGCGGTCGGTCGCGACCCCCACGCGCTCGAGACCGAGACCGTTCGAGTTCGGGCTCCTGCCCGTCGCCCACAGGACGAGGTCCGCTTCGAGCACGGTGCCGTCGCCGAGTGTCACACGGACGACATCGGCCGACTTCGGCTCCATCTTTCCGATAACGGCACCGAAGTGGAGTTCGAACTCGCGCTTGCGCATCTCCTCGGCAAGCGTGTGCCGTAAATCATCGTCGAATCCGCGCAGAAACACCGGTCCGCGATGGACGAGCGTGACCTGGGCGCCCAGACCGTGAAAGATTCCCGCGAATTCCACACCAATGTATCCGCCGCCTACGATCAACGGCCGGCGCGGCATCCGTTCGAGATGGAACGCCTCGTTGGAAGTGATACCAAGGTCTGCTCCCGCCACTTGCGGAACAGTGGGCCAGCCGCCGGTCGCGACCAAGACATGATTCGCGGTTATCCGGGCGCCATCGATGGCGATTGTGTGCGGGTCCAACAATTCGGCCCTGCCGCGAATTACGCGCGCGCCTGCGCCGGTTAGCAGCCGCTCATAGACTCCGTTGAGACGCTCGATCTCACGGTCCTTGTTGGCGATCAGCTTTTGCCAATCGAAGGAGGGATGGCCGGGTGCCCATCCAAAGCCGGCCGCGTCCGCGAAGGCGTCGCCAAACTCGGAGGCATACACGAGCAACTTCTTGGGGATGCAGCCCACGTTGACGCAGGTGCCGCCGAGGTAACGCTCTTCGGCGACCGCCACCCGCGCCCCGTGGGCGGCAGCGATACGGCTGGCGCGTACGCCGCCCGAGCCGGCACCGATCGTGAACAAGTCGAAGTCGTACTTTTGGGCCATTTCACATCCTTGATCAACGACGCAAGATTTCCGCGGCCCGATTTGCCCGAGGGCCGGAACAGATCACCGCCGTCGCGCCAGCGCTACGAAGCGCACACAGTGACGATGGTTTAAAAAACCGCCGCTGTCCGATCAGGAAAGCGTTTGGCTATTTGGTCTTCGCGGAGGTCGCAGCCGCGGCGGGA
>JASHZA010000181.1 GCA_030042765.1 Candidatus Binataceae bacterium
TGATCCGGTCGCTGTCCCTGTTGCGGATTGAGCCAATCGTCCAGGCCGCTGCTCAAGAGGTTCCCGACGTTCTGCATGAGCGCGCAGGACTCTTTGTCGGCTTCGGTCCTCTGCTGCCTCAACATCGGGCCATGTTGCGACTGGCCGTGGGTGAAGGCGCGCACAACGACCGTGAGGCCGATTTTGCGTCCGCAAGCGTCTTTGCGGCCGCCTGCTTCATCCTCGGGCGCACCCTCGCGATGGATCCCCCGTTTCTCACCGCCGACCCCCGAATGTTCGCCGTTGTTCGTGCAGCCCTGGCGATCGCGCCCGGAGCGGCGCGCGTGGTGATCGAGGGTGAAACCGGTACAGGCAAGGGATCGCTTGTTCGCCTGCTTCACGCGGCCGGCGGCTCCAAGACCCCGATCGCACGCGTGGATTGCGCCGCTTTCGACCCGGAGCTTGCCGTCCGTAAAATTGCGGCGACACCGTTCACCGCGCGCACGGTTTTCCTCGACCATCTGGCGGAACTCACGCTCTCCGACCAGGCCACGTTGCTTCGCCACATCCGTGCACAAGACGCCGCGCTTGCGGCGGGGCGAACCGATGCGCCCGTACGCTGGATAGCGGGTTCGAGTCGCTCACTGGCACTGATGGCGGCGAATGGTACGCTTCTTCCCGAAATGCATCGTCTATTCGATGCTACGCTCGAAATTCCACCGCTACGTGAGCGTCCTGACGATATCGCGATGCTCGCACGGTACTTTCTGCGCCGGATTAATCCGCAGCTCTCCTTCGGTACCGATGCTTTGCGAGTGTTGCGCGGCTACCGCTTCAGCGGCAACGTGCGCGAACTCCAGAACCTGGTCACCCGCTGCGCGCTCGCCCGGACTGCTCACGACGGCAATGTCCTGCGCCGGTCCGACGTAATGACCGAACTTGAAGAAGGCCAAACAATGTTTTGTGGCGGGGGTGCCGCCCGGGCGGCTGGCGGGGCTGTCGACGCTCCTATTCACGCACATTCTAGAATTTGCGACAAGGATGAAATCGCGGAAACCTGTGCACATCCCGGCGCGCTGCCGCCCTCCCGCCGCGGCTGCGAGTCCGCCCTGACGCTCTCCCTGTTCTCGGGACCACCTCCGCAAAACATGATCGCGCGAGGGACACCATCCGGGGATGTCCTCGACAGAACACCCCGGCTGGCGCTAAGCCTTGTTGGGCGGAAGGCGAGCCACCTCGCTGCGCTTCCGCGCAACGGGAGGCCGCACATGGCGCGCAAGCTGACAATCGGGATCAACTGGCAGGGCAAACTGGATTTCAAGGCTCTGATCGAACGCGCCCGCCTCGCCGACGACGCCGGCATCCATTCGATCTGGGTTGCCGAGGCCTGGGGCCGCGACGCCTTCACCCTGCTGACCCTGCTCGCTGAGCATACCTCGAAGGCTCAGCTCGCGACCTCGATCGTCAACACCTACTCGCGCACTCCGGCCGCCCTGGCGCAACATTTCGGAACGCTCGACGAGTTGAGTAACGGTCGCATGATCGCCGGCCTCGGCACCAGCGGCCCGAACGTGATCGAGCATTTCCACGGCGTCAAATTCAATCCGCCACTGACGCGGATGCGCGAGTACGTCGAGATCTTCAACATGCTGCTAGCGGGGGTTCCGCTGAACTACGACGGGCAGATCTTCAAATTGGGACGCGGCTTCACGCTGCGCTTCGAGCCCGTCCGCAAGCACATTCCGGTCTACATCGCCTCGCTCAATCGCAAGAGTGTCGAGTACACGGCGCGGGCTGCCGACGGCTGGATGCCCGTAATGATCCCGCTGAGCGGTCTGAAGGGTTCGATCGCGAAGTTCCGCGAGGTGGTCTCGGCTGCCGGGCGCGATCCTATGAGCGTTGCGGTCAAGGCCCCGGGCTGGATCCACGTCACCAAGGACGTGGCGCGCGTCAGGGCTGGACACGCGGGAACTCTCGCTTTCTACGCCGCCCGCATGGGCACTTTTTATGCGGAACAGCTAACGCGTTTCGGCTTCGGCAACGAAGTCAACCAGATCAAGGAGGCATGGACGGCGGGCGGCGCCAAGGCCGGCACCGAGGCGGTCGCGCCACGGCTGCTGGACGAAATTGGGTACGTCGGCGACCTCAACGGCGCGGTCGAGCGGCTCAAGGCGCAGGAGGAAGCCGGCGCGGATTTGCATCCGGTCGAGATCGACGCCGGTCCCGATGCTCGTGCTTTCGAACTAGCCCTCGCGACATTAATTGGGTGACACGCCAGGAAACTGGTGGAATCGAAGCGAGGCATCGGATAGCGATTCGCAAAGCAATTTCCTCGAACGGGACTTGCGCCGGCTCGGCTGGTTCGAGTAATGCTCGTCTAGTTTGAAGTTGGCTTGTCGCTTCTGCTTTCCTCGGGACCCGGTTCCGAAGGTATCGTCGGCGCAGTTGACGGCTTTTCCGGCTCCGGTACCGGCTGGCCCTTTCCGCGTATTATCTCGGCGGCGCGATGGCCCGATTCTGCAACCAATTTTCTAAGATCGTTGGACTTACGCTTGAGCTCAACGGTTTTGCTGCTTAGTTGCGCTCTCATTTCGGTGATCTTACTTTGCGCCTCTTCGAGTGCTTGTTGTCGCTTGTTGGCATCGGTGATCGCCGATTTAAGCTGTAAGGCCAGCTTTCGCCCTTGGTCGCGGAGCGTTTTAGCTTCCTTGCCGACCTGCTCGCGAGCCTTCTTGGCCTTCGCGGCCAGGCCAGCGTTGAGCTCGCGAGCTTTGACTTCACGTTGCAACCGGAGCGTCAGTTCTTTGACCTTCTTCCTGAGTTGGTCAAGTTCGCGTTCGACGGCACGTCCAATGCCAGGTTTCTCGTTCACCTTTTTGTTTTCTGCCATTGCGCTGTTTTCCTTTAGCGATGGTGGTCAGCGGTGACCGCCGCCGCCCATATGAGCGTAGCCAAAACCCGCGGGCTCGCGTACGGCCCCGCCAGGTCCACCGCCGAACGCCTTCACAGACGAGATCCCTGCCGGTGTGGTCGCGGCGGTTCGGGCAGCGGCTGTCGGTATGCTGCCTGCACGAAGCTCCCTGCCAACCAGCGACGAGGGTGGCCAAGGATAACGATGGTGCCGGTAAACATAATAGACCGGCACAGCATACCAATACGGCGGGAACAATAACGGGTCGAACATGAACGGGTCATACTGGCCGTACGCGACGTACGCGTACTGGTCGGAGTCTTCACGCGCAAGGTAGTCGTCAAGCGTTCCAACTTCGGGCAGTTGCTCGGCCTGCGCTTCCTCGGCGGCCTGGGTTTTGTTCGTGGAGCAGCCCTGAGCAACCATAACGAAGATCGTTAGCAGTGCCGCGGCGGCAATAGAGCCTATGGTTTGCCAGAGACAGCCCAGCCGCATTTTAGGAACCCGTTTCAGCCGGAATCGATAGCTCTTTTGTGGCCGTATAGCGTAGCACAGACTGTGCCGCAACTGATCGGGCCCTCCCACGTCTGAGCCTTCCACAGCTATCGGTTCGCCGGCAAGCAGCTAAGGTCGCGAGGATGCGTTGAGGCTTATTGTGCAGTTGTGCCTTTATGCCCTATAGTGCTCATCTCTACAACTCTTGAGGCGTGGTCTACATCGATTAGTAAAACGTGCAATCAGATTCAGGTCAAAGGAAGCAAACTCTTGCCACGAATGTGAATCAGATGTGATGACCTAAAACAGTAGCCGCGTACTGGCGATTACCGGTTATTTTTATATAGGCAAATCTAAACATTAGCTTAGCATAGCCTGGGGGCTTTGGGCATAATTCGAGAGCAGTTTTTAGAGCGGGCGACTATACATTTGCGGTTTTGCCTCGAACGGTATGCAAACTCGAAAGTCCCTTTTTCCAGACTTCAACCCGGCGGCACGACGCGCTGCTGGCCAAGGCCGACAACAAAACGGGCGGAGCGTTCTTTCTGACGGGTCTCCCCAGGCGGAGGATCCCAGGCGCGGAGAGAGCGGAGGAATGGGCGACCGGATTCTACGGATAACGCCCCGAGAGATAGAGCGTAGCGATCTGCCACGATTGTTTCACGAGCTACCGGCGGTGGTCCTCTGCGAAGACGATCGGGTCGGCGAATTGCTCAGGTCGGTTCTTGATTGGCTCGGGCTCGATGACCTGAGTTCGACGGACTGCTTCGGCGGCAGTCTCGTCGATCTGGCGCGAAATCACCAGCAGGGCAATATGAGCACCGGAGACATGCTCCGGTTTGTACCGGGATCGTTTGGTCACATTTCCCGAAAATTCGTCGTATGTCCGAGCGGGGTCGATCGTTCTCTCAGGGCATACCCCAACAGCTTCTACCTGGGTCATCGGCGCCTCCCGGTGCCCTACGAGATAATTCGGTCAGCATGGGATCTGACTTCCGATGTTCTTGCGAAAGCGCTGCCCGCGTTCGCCGGCGGACGGGCTTACGCAATGGAAGTCGATGTCCTGAGCTATCCGACTTCTTCTTTGGATGTGACAAGGCTCTTCGCTCTGCTGAAGGATTCGACGATGCTCGCGGATTCCGCGAGCGTGGCAGGGTTCTGGTCGAGACTCGGTCATCGGATTGACGCGGTTAAAGATAGCGCTGCTGGTATCTTTGGCGTGAAGGTGATGAGGGACATCTTCGCGATATCGTCGATAATACCGGGATTGAAGGGGCTCGTGACGACTCTGAACGAGCGAATGTCGCAAGAAGGCGCAAGGTCAGTGCCCAGGAATTGCCGCGTCATAGGCGGGCCTCACGTTGATACGTCGAGATACATTACCGCCCTGGCAGGTTGCAGGGAGAATCTTCACACAGAAATTTTTTGGGCAGGCCACTGGATCCGGTTGCCGGTCACCTCGGACGATCTGGCGATTTTTCCTTCGGGAAAAGCGGGCGCATTCGGCGGTATCCCCGCAACTCGTCACAGAGTTCTGCTCTATGATCCGCCGGGCAACGAGGCCTCTACCCTGCGAAACGTGACGTTGAGCATATCCATCGTCGACCGTCCGTCCAATTTGGACGAGAACGCACAGCAGTTTTCGTAAACTTTCTTAGCCCATGGCCTGGGGCATGACGCGGGGCAGCACCCTCATGGGGATGTGCTCGCAAGATTTTTGGGGTTCGAGGTCGCGCGCCGCGTTTCATCTCGAAGTCGCTCCGTATTAGAAGATTGGATGATTCGGGCCGATGTGTGCTACGGGTCGAATCGCAACGAGCCGCGGCCGGGACGCTGGGAAGTTCTAGCGGTCATGAAGAACGTCGAATTCCGGGAGGGAAGCTCATGGCGAACTCGATACCCAGAGCCTACAAGATCGTCAAGGAAGAGAGCGTGCCAGCGAGGATGCGAGATGGCGTGACTCTGTACGCCGACGTTTACCGCCCGGATGCACCGGGACGGTTTCCCGTAGTTTTGATGCGCACCCCCTATGGCAGAGAGGCGACCGCTCCGAATGCGAAACGATATGTGCCGCACGGGTATGTCCTTGTCACCCAGGATACGCGCGGCCGCTTTGAGTCGGAGGGCGACTGGTACTACCCGCTGACCCACGAAGCGGCGGACGGCTACGAAACTGTTGAATGGGCGGCGAGCTTGCCGTGGTCGGACGGCAATGTCGGCACATTCGGTCAATCCTACCTGTGCGCCGTACAGTACCTTCTCGCCCCGACCCGGCCGCCACATTTGCGAGCAATGTTCGCGACTTCCGCTCCCTCCGACTGGCATGAATGCTGGGTTTATCGCGGAGCCGGCGTCCT